>JAJFHK010000254.1 GCA_021775655.1 Filomicrobium sp.
TCTTCAACGAAAAAGAGTTATGCGGACTTGGTCGCCGTGTTGCCAGTACTGGACGCCTCGGAAAGGGTGCGATCGACTGCACCGTGCGCGCACTTAAGCGATTCCGTGCCATAGCCGATGGGCTCAACGTCGGCACACTAAAAGTCATTGCAACGGCTGCTGTCCGTGACGCAGAAGACGGCGAGACTTTCATCCGCATCGCCGAAGAAATATGCCGTGTCGACGTCCAGATTCTGACCGGCGAAGAAGAAGCCCGGGTCGCAGCTCAAGGCGTCATGATGGGCGTACCGGACGCAGACGGTATCGTCGCAGACATGGGCGGTGGCAGTGTCGAACTCGTTGACGTGCGGTCCGGTGATGTGCGCCATGCTGTCACCCTACCTCTCGGCGGACTCCGTCTTATCGACGTGACCGGCGGCAAGATCGAAAAAGCTGCAAAGTTGATCGACACCGCGCTTGCCGACGTTCCCTGGCTGAAAGAATGCTCAGGCCGAACTTTCTACGCCGTTGGCGGGACTTGGCGGGCATTCGCAAAGATGCATATGGCCGGCTCCGACTATCCCATGAACGTTATGCACGAATACGATCTTAGCGCATCTGAAGCCCGGACATTCGCCGAGAAAATCGTCAAAGGAAATCGGTCTTCAGACTTGCCTGGAATTTCTGAGATTTCCAAGGCACGTCGCGAAGTAGTACCTTACGGTGGGCTCCTTATGGAGCGCCTACTGCATAAAATGAAGCCGAAGTCCGTCCAATTCTCCGTCTTTGGTGTTCGCGAAGGTATCTTCTATTCGCTGCTTGACAAAGATGAGCGCGCCAAAGATCCACTGCTGAGTTACTGCCGCCGGCTAGCTGAACTCTATTCCCGTTCGCCTTACCACGGTGAAGAACTTTTCAATTGGACTGACCGGCTATTCGAACATCCCGACTTGACCGAATCGGACGAGGAACACCGCCTGCGTCATGCAGCCTGTCTCATTTCAGATATCGGCTGGCGCGCCCATCCCGACTATCGCGGAGAACACAGCCTTGATGCTGTGGCCCATTCCGCGCTGAGCGGCATCGACCACCCGGGCCGAATATTCATGGCCCTGTCGATCTACTTCCGTCATGCCGGCCGCGGCGAGGAAGAGGGTGAAAAATTATCAGGCCGGCTCAGAAAAGCAGCCAGCAAGAACTATTTGAAACGGGCCATGATTATTGGCGCAGCCATCCGCGCCGGCCATATGCTGTCCATCGGAATCGCCGGAAAGATCAACCAGACCAAACTCGACTATGAGGATGACGTACTGGTGTGGAGTATTCCTGCTGCCATCTCAGAACTCGACGGAGCCCGATTGCGCCGCAGATTCGCGACTCTCGCCGACTTGGTCGGATGCACGCCCGAGGTCCGCATCTTCTGATCGGCAAACTGCCCAAAATGCCAAGTATTCAAGCTGAACGCCTCGAACCCCACATATTTTTGGCCCAAATCGCTGAGATTGCGAAATTGGCGTTGCCAGGTGCGCAGGCTTGCCACAATCTCCCCGCAAGTAGATCTGGCCGGATGAATTTTGGCGTAAGGCTAGCGGGTTTTGCGCCCGCACGAGACAATCAATGATTGAGAAACAATGGACTGTTCAGGGGATACATCCGTGAGCGCGACCGACCCATATGCGACATTGGGTGTTTCCCGCGGTGCCGCGGACGACGAAATTCGGCGTGCATTCCGCAAATTGGCTAAAGAACTCCATCCCGACCTGCACCCCAATGACAACTCTGCGGCCGACAGGTTCAAGCGCGTGACAGCCGCTTACGATATCCTTGGCGATCCGCCCAAGCGGCGCCAATACGATAACGGCGAGATCGATGCCAGCGGCGAGCCACGCCGCGGTTTCCGCCACCCTTATGCGAATGCCGGCAATGGGCACGCTGGACCAGGCGGCTTCGATGGGTTTTCCGGAATCTTTGAAGAAATGTTCTCCACCAACCATGCCAATGGTGGGTTCCGCGGCCACACCGCGAGTCCACGCGGTGCCGGAGGGCTGAACCGCCGCGGACAGGACGTACGCTATACTCTTGAAGTCGACTTCGCCGAGTCTATCACAGGCGTCAAGAAACGCGTCACCATGCCCGAAGGCGGCGTTCTCGATCTCAACGTCCCCGAAGGCGTGTCAGACGGCCAGATCCTGCGTCTGCGCGGTAAGGGCAACGCGGGCCTGCTCGGAGGCGAAGCAGGCGACGCGCTCGTCGAAATCAAGGTGCGCCCGCATCCGCGATTCCGCCGTGAGGGGCTCGATGTTCACAGCGACATTCCCATCACCATCGATGAAGCCGTGCTTGGCGGAAAAATCGAAGTCGCGACAATCGGCACGCGCGTGCAACTGGCCCTGCCAAAAGGGACCACATCAGGTCGCATGTTCCGGCTCAAGGGCAAGGGCGTGCGCAACGCCAAGACCGGAGAAACCGGTGACCAGATTGTCACCGTCCGCATCGTCATGCCCGACGAGATTGACGACGACCTTGCTTACTTCTTTTCCACCTGGAAACAAAAGCGCAGCTACGATCCCGGCCCGCGCTGATTGAACTGGCAACGTCTGCATTCCGGCAACCTCGGACGCTCCGGTTGTCCGCAAGCAACGCGAATGACCTGGAGTAGCATTTCTGCATTGCCCCACAGTGCGCGGGCTGTGCACACCGTTTTCCTCAGGTCGCAGCAAGTTTCGCGATCCATTGATGTGCACAGCGAATAGCTCTTGCAGCCGGTCGTCGTGTCGTTCAGGTCGACTCAGGATTGCTGTGCCGGTCATCCGCTTCCAGTGGTGGCCCGGCAGATTTGAAAGCGTTCTGGAGTTTGTCGAGGTAAAGATACACCACAGGCGTCAGGAATAGAGTGATGATCTGCGACAATGCCAGTCCGCCCACAACAGTTATGCCCAGGGGCGCCCGAGCTTCAGCGCCTGCACCATGGCCGAGCGCGATCGGAAGCGCGCCAGCAAGTGCGGCAAACGTCGTCATCATGATCGGACGGAATCGAAGAAGGCAGGCCTGATAGATAGCTTCTTCCGGCGACTTATTGTCATTGCGCTGCGCCTGAAGCGCAAAGTCAATCATCATGATTGCGTTCTTTTTTACGATGCCGACAAGCATGATGATGCCGACGAACGCGTAGAGTGTTAGCGGCAATCCACTGACCTCGAGCGCGATCAATGCTCCAAGTCCGGCTGCCGGTAGACCAGATAGTATCGTCAATGGATGGATGAAGCTCTCTTAAAGAATTCCGAGGACGAGGTAGACAACGAGGACCGCAACGAAAAGCAGGGCTCCCATGTTGGCCAGGGACTCCTCGAAGGCGGCGGCGGTACCTCCAAAGGATGTCGAAACCGTTGCTGGCAAGCCGATCCGCCCTTCGAGATCGCGAATTTGATCGATGGCGGTACCTAACGAGACGTCAGGCGCCAGATTGAACGACAATGTCACGGCTGGAAGTTGTCCCTGGTGAGCAATCTGGAGGGGTGACACATCCCGCCTGACCTTACTTAACGTGTCGAGTGAAACCAGTTTGTTCGCATTATTGCGGATATAGATTCGCTCAAGGCCATTCGGCCCCTGTTGAAATTCCGGCGAAATCTCCAGGATCACCGCGTACTGTGAGGAAGACGTATAGATGGTTGAAACCTTGCGGGAGCCAAATGCAGACGCCAACGCGGTCTCGATTCGACGCGCGTCAACGCCAAGAGCAGAAGCCCGGTCACGATCGATTTCAATGACAGCAGTCGGGCTCCCGATCTTTAAGTCACTGGTGACATCCTGCAGGCCAGGTAACTTCGCCATCTCGTCAGCCAGGACCGCGGACCATTCGTATAGAACGTCCAGGTCCAAATCCTGAAGGGTATATTGATACGCTGCATTCGACAGTCTGCCGCCGACGCGAATCGCAGGCGGGTTGAGGACAAACACGCGGATGCCAGGAACGGAATTGAGACTGCGCCTAAGGCCTTGCACGATCTTCTGAATGTCAGGTTCGGGTCGCTCCGAGCGGGATTTCAAAGTGAATAGAAACAAACCTTCATTGTTGTTGTTTGATGAGCCCGCTGCGCCAACGCGTGACATGACGGCAGCGATATTGGGATTAGCCTCAGCGATACGCGCAACCTGCCGTTGGTATCCCAATATCGCCTGATAAGACGAATCGATACCTCCGGTCGTTCGCGCCAGAAGCCTCCCTGTATCCTCAGGCGGTAGGAAGTCCTTATCGATCAGCTCAAAAAGATAAATGGTCGCTCCGATAGAGGCGAAGAAAGACAGCAGCACGATAAATCGATGTTGTAGACACCACCGCAATGGAATGTCGTAAACTCGTAGGAGACCCTCCACCTTAGCTTCAGTATGAGCGTGCGACTTATCTGCCGGACCACGCATTGGAGCCAAGAAGCGACTGCACAGCATTGGTGTAAGCGTCAGCGACACAAGACCTGAGACGAGAATCGCAGCCGTGATGGTTATTGCAAACTCATTGAGAAGTCTGCCCACAATTCCACCCATAAAAATGATTGGGATGAACACAGCCACGAGCGAAACAGTCATGGAGATGATCGTGAATGAAATTTCGCGAGCACCCTTCATCGCGGCCTCGAACTTGGAAAAGCCCATCTCGCGGTAGCGCACAATGTTCTCAAGCATCACGATTGCGTCGTCGACCACGAACCCGACTGCAAGAGTTAGCGCCATCAGTGACAGATTGTTGAGGCTGAAGCCGAGCGGATACATGACGGCAAAGGTGCCGATGATCGAAATTGGCAAAGCCACTGAAGCAATCATGGTCGCGGTGAGCGAGCGCAAGAATAAGAAAATCACCAACACGACGAGTGCGGCCGCAAGCGCGAGTGTAAACTCGACATCGTGGATCGATGCGCGAATGCCTTTGGAACGGTCATACATGACTTCAAGAGTGATCGCGGCGGGGATCTGCATCCGGATCTGCGGAAGGATGTTCTTGATCTCGTCGACAATCTCCACCGTGTTCGAACCGGGCTGACGGTAGACCGCCATCAGCATACCCTGTTCATTGCCAAACCACGTGGAAACTTTGTCCTGTTCAACACTGTCGATGGCCCGTCCGATATCACGAACTCGAACGGGCGCGCCATGCTGGTAGGAAACAATCAAGTTGTTATAGGCAGACGAACCGGAAAGATTGGCCGTCGTCTTGATCGTAGTCTCCTTGTCCGGGCCGCTCAGCGACCCGGTCGGCAAATTCGAATTCCCCGCACTGATCGCAGTTTCGACATCGTCAAGCGACACATTCTTTGTGACGAGCAGCCTGGGGTCGATCTGCACGCGAACGGCATATTTTTGCTGTCCCCAGAATTGCACCTGGGCCACACCGGGAATCGTCGACATGCGCTGCTGAAGCACTGTTTCGGCAAAGTCATTCAAAGTGGAAATTGGCAGCGTCGCTGAAGACACTCGGAGATAGTAAATTGCGAAGTCGGCAGGGTTGCGTTTGCGGAACGTCGGCGTGTCTTGCATCTCCGGCGGAAGGCTTCTTTGCGCGGCGGATAATGCCGTCTGGACATCAAGTGCAGCGGCATCGATGTCGCGACCCAAGTCGAATTCCAGGGTGATCCTTGTCGAGCCTTGAGAACTCACCGATGTCATCGCCTTGATACCGGCGATCTGCGACATTTGGTTTTCGATAGGCGTAGCGACAGCCGAGGCCATGGTCTCGGGGTTGGCGCCAGGCAATTGCGCCTGAATCTCGATCGTGGGGAAGTCAACGTTGGGTAATTCTGAAACCGGAAGGAAACGGAAGGCAATCAACCCAAACAACAAAATGGAGGACATCAACAGCGTTGTCATGACCGGTCGGCGGATGAAGAGCTCAGCGGCGCTCATGAGTTTACCTTCGACTTTGGAGCCTTTGGCGCGTCGTCGATTGGAGCGACCTTTGCACCTGGATAAAGCCGAAGTTGACCGTCGGTCACGATATTGTCGCCGGGAGCCAGGCCTCGAGTGATGACGGTTTCAGAACCAAGTTCTGCTCCAATCTGTACGCTGCGGGCATCAACCGTGCCGTCCGCTCCGACCACCCAAATATAAAACCCCTTCTGGTTCATCTGAACGGATTTGGCTGGCACAACAATACCACCTCTAAGGGTCTCCATTTCCAATTCCGCCCTGGCGAATTGTCCGGGAACAAGTCGCTCATTGGTGTTCTCAACGCGCGCCTTGACCTTGATCGTTCCAGTCGCGGCGTCGACGGCATTGTCGATGAAGAATAGGACGCCGGTTTCCTTCAGCGTTTCGTCCCCCTGGATTGAGACTCTCACTTTAGGGGGTAGCTGCCGGTTCATCCGAATGCGCAGCTCAGCGATGTATTTCTCGGGCAAGGCAAACTCGACATTGATCGGCCTCACCTCGTTGATGACCAGCATCACGTCGGTATCATTAGCCTTGACCACATTGCCCGCGGACATCAGCACGCTGCCGACCCTGCCTGATATAGGAGCCCGAATAGTTGCGTACTCAATATTGAGCCGGCCCAATTCCACTGCCGCCTCTGAATTTTGTGCGGCGGCTTCGAACACTTCTACGCCCGTCTGGACTTCCTCAAGTTTCATGGTAGGTGAGACCCCCTTTTTTGCGAGGTCTCCGAAACGCTGAAGATCATTGCGCGCCTTCACCAAATTTGCCCGGTCGCGAGCAAGATTGGCCTCAGCCTGCCTGAGCTCGGCAGTCAGGGCACGCGCGTCGAGCCTGAAAAGGATGTCACCCTGCTTTACCAGCTGGCCGTCTTGGACGGCGGCTTCGACAATCTGCCCGTCGATGCGCGGTTTGATCTCGACCGTGGAGCGGGCTTCGACATTGCCGACGCCGGTGAGCAAGATCGGAACATCACGTTTCATTGCAACCGCTGTCCGCACGAGGGCCGGCTCTAAAGGCTTGGATTTGGGCTGGCGATCGCCTTCCCCTGTAAGTCCGGCCCACAAGTCTTGGAGTTTCTGCGGATCGCTATATGCGGCAAGGCCCGCAATGATTGCACAAAGCAAAACACTCGCAATGAGAGTTCGTTTCATGACCCTCAACCCTCCGATTGGCCCCGGTGACGCAACGCTTATGACTGAATTTCATTGCACTTACTAGGCGCCATTCATCAAGCCCGCGCATCAGGCGCTACGATGCGCAGCCAGTCAGATCGCATTTCAAGATGTAAGGATTGCACCACCAGAGCCAGAAGCATTCTCAAAGCTCGGTATTCCAGGTGATCCAATTGTCGAAAATTAAGCCAATAGGGTGGGATATTAGACGACGGCCCGGATTTGTTCTGGCATCGCAGTGCCGGTCCGCGTTGAATTGAGCTGGCAACGTCCGCATCCCGGTAACACCAGACGTTCCCGCTGTCCGCAGGCAACGTGATTGACCCGTTGCTGACCGGCGGGCTCTCTAAAAACCTACGCCTCCTAGTCCCTCGCCACCGTTGAATGAACCTTTTCGACCTCACTCCGAACCAGTTCGATGAGCTGTTCGGGACCGAATGCCAGAAGTGGTTTTGAGTTGACGAAAAAAGTCGGTGTGCGGCTCAACTTTACTGCCTTGATGTCTTCGATGTCCTGTTTGAGCGCGGCATCGATTGCAGGCTTCGACATATCGCTTCGGGCGCGGTTTATATCGAGGCCAGCGGCACGCGCCGCGTCCCAAGCGACGCTGAGATTGGGCGCGCCGTGGATGGCCCAAGCAGGCTGTGCTGCGTAGAGTGCCTCGAGAACGGGTTCGAACTTGTTCTGAAGTCGCGCGGTTTCCAATATCTGCACAGCTTCGACTGAGCCCTCATGAAAGGGCGCGTAGCGCAAAATCAGGCGAACATCCTTGGGATTGTCCGCGAGAATCTTTTTCACGATCGGATAGAAGGCACGGCACGTTTCGCATGATGGGTCGAAAAATTCGACAATCGTAACAGGCGCGTCAGCCGGACCTATCACTGGAGAATGCGGGCGCACGAGCACGCCCGACAACTCGGAGGCGCTTTGCGTTTTCAGGTTAGCGTCGGTTTGCTTGTAAATCGCGCTGGCCAGCGCAAACCCCCCAAGTATAAGTCCTGCCGCAAGGAGCATAATCATACGTCGTGTCATACGGCTGGTCTCCGAAGTGTCAGGGCGAGTGTGCCAACTATGGTTGAGAAGGCGATGACAGACAGCAGCGGTAAGGGCATACCGCCAAGTATTGACATGTCAGCGCTTGCGCAGGACGGGCCGGTAGCCGAACACGGAGTCAGGGTCTCTGGAATCACCCTGGCATACAGCAACATATGATAGGCCGCGAAAAGCCATCCAGCAGCTGCCAGCGGGAGCGCATATCGCAAAACTGCCAAGTCGGAATGGTAGCAGGCGACTGCAAGAATAATGGCCAGTGGAAACATGAAAATCCGCTGGTACCAGCAGAGTGTGCACGGCACTTGCCCCATTACCTCACCGATAAACAGCGCTCCTAGTGTGGCGATCAGCGCCACAACCCAAGCGGCGAACAGATAGAGCCAGACAGCTGTACCAGCATTCGCCGATTGGGTGGTGGATACGCTTGTTAATGGCCTCACGAAGCCCTCATAGGTTTCACTGTTACAGGCAGTGGCTCCGGATCTTGACGAAGTTCGAGCAAGGCTTGCCGAAGCACAATAGCTGCTCCCTGCAATGCTAGCCCAGCCATGATGGACGCGACGATGATATCGGGCCACCCGGTGCCAGTGCCAAAAACGCCCGCCGCTGCAAGCAGCACGGCGAGATTCCCCAGCACATCATTGCGCGTGCAGATCCACGCTGAGCGCATATTGGCGTCGCCGTCGCGATAGGCACATAGCAAACCGAAAGAGGCTGCGTTTGCGGCAAGGGCAGCAAGACCAACAGTGCCCATCGTGAATGCATTGGGCAGCGTGCCATGAAGCGCGTGCCAGCCGGTGACACCGATCACCCACACACCGAAGACCGCCATGCTTGCCCCTTTGGCGAGCGCGGCCATCGCGCGGTAACGCAGCGCCATGCCGACAACGAAGAGACTGATCGCGTAGTTAGCCGCATCGCCAAGGAAATCGAGGGCATCTGCCTGCAGCGAAGCCGACCCAGCCGCAAGCCCTGCTCCGATTTCAACAGCAAACATCGCCGCGTTGATGGCAAGCACTGCCCAAAGCACGCGACGGTATGCGGGACTATTGCCATTCGAAGGCGTGCAATCGCTGCAGC
>JAJFHK010000255.1 GCA_021775655.1 Filomicrobium sp.
ATCTTTGTGCCAGCTTCCAAATCCCACACAGATGTCGTGCCGTCCTGGTGGCCGGTGGCCGCGTAGCGTTGGTGCACAGCGAGGGCAGTTGGTGCACCGTGATCGAGGTTGACGATGCGCTGGGCGTCGTTTGTAGCTGTCGACCAGACACGCAACGTTGCGTCAGCACCGGCCGTTACAATCTGGCGGCCGTTGTCTGCATAGGCTAATGCCGAAACGGCACCGTCATGTGCAGCGAAAGTTGCCACACGCGGAGCAGGCCGAGGTTGGACTGTTGGTAGCGTAGGTGCTTCAGCGGGTCTTTCGATCGAAGCGGTGGTGCGTGGTGGCAGCTGAGTTCGTTGTTCCCGGGACTTTGCAGTGGCGGTTGTAGGCCGAGCAGCGTCAGTTGTTGGCGCCGAAAACTCGTCCATGAATTCGTTGAGCGCTGTCAAATCAACCGCTGGGAGCTTGTCGCGAAAGGTGAAAAGACCAAGCGCAATGAGCGCGACGACAGCAAGCTTCGTTACGTTCGAAATAAAGCGGGCGCTGCGGCGCGCGAACGTATCGCCGGGCGGTCTTGGCGGCTTGCGTGGCTGATCAAGAATAGCTGGCAACGGTGCGGCGCGCTCGTAGGGAGCCGCACTGCCCTGATAGTCCGCCGAACTCCCCAGAGATGGTTCAGAGTTGCCGCGCTCATCGGTGCCGGCTGTGTCGCGTTCGGGTCCGGGAGAATTCGAACCTTCCCGCAGGCGGCTGTTGGATTGCGGCGCTGCAGATTCCTTTTTGCGACGCTTTGGAAACAGCGGTGTCGGCATCGGGGCCTCGACGCGGACAGTCGCTGGCATCGGTTCGTTGGTGTTTTCGGCATACTCTTGTGGAGGTGTTGCCTCCTCCGGCTCAGTGGCACGGCGAGCATTCGGATTGGTCTTGACGTCAGTCTCGCCAATCGGCTCTCCGCGAAGTGCGGCAGCCAATGGACGGTGTGCCGGTTTCTTCAGGTGATCGACGAAATCGAGCATGCCTCCGCGGCGTCCGGGCGCGTCCGGTGGCGGGGGGCCTTCGGTCAGCGGTCGTGTTGCGACGGGTGGCGCATCACCGGCATCGTTGTTGCCTGGTTCGAGAAGTTCGGCTTGCGGTTCTGACTTGCGACGTCCGGTCAGCCAACTCTTTTTGGGTTTGTCCGGGCCAAGAACTTCGCCGCGCCAGGCGGCGATTGATTGGGGCCTCGAACCGATGTCGACAGCGAGCGCCGAATCTATCGCACGCAGAAACCGCTTGCGATAAGCGCCCATCGCAAGTTCGGCAACCGGCCTATATTCGTCTTTGGTGACGCGCAGCACGGCATCGGGCGGGCGCTTTTTGGTGACTGCGAAATAAAGCGTTGCACCGAGCGCGTATATGTCGGTCCAAGGTCCTTGGCGGCTATTCTTTTCGGCGTACTGCTCGTAGGGGCTGTAGCCGGGTTTGACGAGGGCCGAGATGGTCTTGGAATGACGCGCGACTTCGCCCCTCGCAGAACCGAAGTCGATTAAGACAGGAACGCCGTCCTTGCGAATGATGACATTGTCGGGCGCGATGTCGCGATGCAGGAAGTCCGCAGCGTGGATCACCTCAAGGGCATCAAGCATCGGGGCGACAACGCGATCAAGGTCGGCCTGTCGCGGTACCCGGCCGAGGTTCTTCAGCCAGCTCTTGAGGCTTTGCCCCTCTTCATAGTGGAGCACCATGTAGGCGGTGTTGTTGGTGCGGAAATAGCGATGGACGCCAACAATGTTCGGGTGATTGAAGCGAGCCAGGGTCTGAGCTTCGGCGACAAAGCGTTCAAGTCCCCAGGTGTAATCGCTGGTGCTCTCCTGTGACCGGGGAACGGCTTCGAAGCCGTCCTTGCGGGCGGCAAAATCGCTGGGGAAGTATTCTTTGATTGTGACCGGGCGGCCGAGCGCAATCTCGCGCGCCAGGTAGGTGATTCCAAACCCTCCTGCGCCGAGTACCCGTTCGACCGTGTAGTCGCCAACCAGATTGGTCCCCTCGGCAAGCGCTATGATATTGGTCATATTCCCCGGTCCGTTGCGCCGCGAACAACTCCTACCCGTATTTATGCGTGCTGTTTGCGAAGCAGATTGGTGAACACCTTTCTGATGCCACTTTTGCAGCATGAATGTGGCGTTTGAGGGTGCGTTCGCCTCGTTTGTTGCAAAACGCCGTCGGCCTGTTGGTGATGCTCATGGATTTGCCGAGAACCGTACTGATTCGTTGTCGGGTCCGGAGGACGTGAGACAATGCCGTTTCTGCAAGGAGGGAGCACGTTTGAAGCATCCATTGCCGATGTGCTCGACACGGCGGGGAGTATGATTGCCTCTGGGCTTGAAACTGCACCCGCGCTGGTGCTCGGGTTGGCCGTGATCGCGGCATTGCCGCTTCTCATCATTAGCGGAGTAGTTGTGCGGCGGTTTGCAACGTCCGGCAGTGGTGACCATACGGCACGAGCAGACCGCACGACACGAATTTATGGTTCTCTGGCCGATCAAGAGACCAAGCAGAACAGTTCAGACGTGACGCCGGCTCCGGCTTTTTCGCCAGCTGTCATTGTCACTGAGGTCGATGAAGGCCCAGTCGCTGAGGAATCAGAGGACACGGCAACCTTCCAGTTCGGGGCGGCAATCGTTGCGCGGATTGGACGCGAAGAAGACAATGATATCAGGCTGAAGCACCCGACGGTGCATCGCTATCACGCGCTCATCCGGCGCAATTACGAGGAGGGATATGAGATTGCTGATTTGTCGGATGCGGCAGGCAATGGCGTGATTGTTAATGGCAACCGAGTGTCAAATTCGCCGTTGGCTGATGGCGATGTGATCAAATTGGGCGCGGCAAGGCTGCGATTTAGTCTACCTCGGTGACTTGATTTCTGTTGCGCATTCAATTTGATGAGGCTCTGAACTTTGAGCGTTGGCAGACTTGCGATTGGCGCTGCGATCCTCATACTCGCTGGAAATATGGTTGGTGCGGGGCCACAGGCAGTGCGCGTGAACGTGTGATAATCGATCTTTAGATGACGGGCTGGGGTGCTAAAATTCTGGGAGGACCAAAACGAAATGGGTCAAGATAAGAACGCAACGCCAGGGCAGCGCACCGGATTTCTCGGCACGTTGAAGGACGCACTGGCCGCGGCAAGCCGCGACGACACCGGGCGTGCGCAGCCAGAAGACGCGACCGCAGCTGAGGCTCCGACCGAACCAATGCAATTGCCGCCTCCTTTACCGGAGGCTGTCGATGAGGCAGAAGTGATGGAAGGCGAGGCGGACAATCCGGATACTGAAGCCGTGGCAGCAATGACGCAAATCGCAAGTGGACTGAGTGCTGCGGATGCTGCGCGCGAAGCCCGCGGAGGTACCTCCGTCGTCACACCGACGGTCGCACAAGTTCAACAGGTCGATGAAACCACTCGGGTGGCTAAGGACATGGTAGCGAATGAAGAAGGCGCCTCGCGTACGCAACTCGTGCGTGGCAAGGTGGAAGTTGCGCGAGGTCAATTTAGTTGCGACCCCGTCGTCGGCTGGCTGGTGATCGTAGGTGGGCCGGGAATCGGATCGTTCCGGCCGATCTATGAAGGTAACAATTCGATTGGACGGGCGCTAACGCAGCGGATACCGATTGACTTCGGGGATGATGCCATTTCATCCGAGGAACAGGCATTTATCAGGTACGATTCGAGTGACCGCTCATTTTTGTTTGTACCCAACTTGTCAAAGACGAATGTGGTCTCGGTCAACAATGCACGACCCACCGGGGCGGTTGAGTTGAGCGCGATGGACGTGATCGTCATGGGTCGTACCCAGATTGTGTTCGTGCCGTTTTGCGGCAAGGACTTCGACTGGTCCGAGATTGCGGAAAAATAGGGCTAATGCTCGCATTCAATCACGGAAGGCGCGCAACGCAGGGCGCCCGCGAATATCAGGAAGATGCAGCGACTGTGCAGGCGGCCTCGCCGACGGCGAGCGGGGAGTCGGCGTCTGTCTGTAATGATCTCGTTGCCGTCCTTGCTGACGGGATGGGTGGGCATACCGGTGGCGCGCTCGCCAGCAAGATGATTTGCGAGCGTTTCATCGCCGCATTCCATGAGGGCGATGGTTCGATTGCCAACCGGCTGTTTGACTCACTAGAAAAGTCGAATGATGCGATAGCTCAAAAGATCGAGTCCGATCCCGTGCTGAGT
>JAJFHK010000256.1 GCA_021775655.1 Filomicrobium sp.
CTATGATTACGCGAAAGGTGACACCGGCTTTGGCTGCGGGTTGCACCGCGGTTGTCAAACCTGCAGAAGACACGCCGTTGTCAGCCTTGGCCCTTGCGGTCCTGGCCGAAGAGGCCGGTATTCCGCCAGGTGTTCTCAATATTATTACGGCGTCAGATCCGGCACCGGTGGGAAAGGAACTTACGACGAACGAAAAAGTGCGAGTGGTTACGTTCACAGGTTCGACCGAGGTTGGCCGCATTCTGATGCGCCAGTCTGCTGACACCATCAAGAAAGTGTCACTGGAACTTGGAGGCAACGCTCCGCTGATTGTGTTTGACGACGCTGATCTTGATAAAGCGGTTGCGGGTGCCATGGCATCGAAATTTCGCAACGCGGGCCAGACGTGTGTCTGTGCCAACCGCATCTATGTGCAGGCTGGTGTCTATGAGGCATTCAGCGAAAAACTTGTCGAAGCGGTACGCGCATTGAAGGTCGGACCGGGTCGTGAAGAAGGCGTCACGATTGGACCGTTGATCAATGCCGACGGATTGGCGAAGGTCGAGGCGCATGTCGGTGATGCGGTTTCCAAGGGTGCAAATGTCGTCAGCGGCGGCAAGGTGCACGCATTGGGCGGAAATTTCTATGAGCCGACTGTACTAACCAATGTGACATCCGAAATGATTGTCGCGCGCGAAGAGACATTCGGGCCGGTGGCTCCATTATTCCGATTTGAGAACGAAGACGATGTCGTGGCGCAGGCTAATGACACTCCGTTCGGGCTCGCGGCATACTTTTTTGCCCGCGATATTGGACGTGTGTGGCGGGTGGCCGAAGCCCTTGAATTCGGCATGGTCGGCATAAATGAGGGAGTTATGTCGAGCGAACTTGCTCCGTTTGGAGGGATCAAGCAGTCCGGTCTTGGGCGTGAGGGCTCGCATCACGGTATCGAAGAGTTTGTGGAGCAAAAATATTTGCTAATGGGCGGGCTTTGAGCATCGCTTCGCCTGCTTGTTTCGGGTAAGGCTTCGCATTCGGTTTCGATCGCGCCGGTATTTTGCCTGCAGCGGTGACAACTCTACTTCTCAAAGCGCGAGGAAATTGCATGGCAGCGGACGAGCACAAGAAGATGGCGGCGATGCGCGCTGTCGAAATGGTTGAGCCAGGCATGCGCATCGGGCTTGGTACCGGTTCGACAGCGGCGCAGTTCGTTGCTTTGCTGGGTGCACGAGTCAAGGCGGGGCTGTCTGTGATCTGCGTGCCGACTTCAGAAGAAACCCGCAAGTTTGGAGAAAGCCGCGGGATCACGATGTCGACCCTGGAAGAGGTTCCAGAACTCGATATTGTATTTGATGGTGCAGACGAGATCGACGCAGAACTGCGGATGATCAAAGGTGGCGGCGGTGCGCTGCTGCGCGAAAAGATCGTCGCCATGGCCGCAGACCGTGTGGTCATCATGGTCGACGACAGCAAACTGGTTGATACGCTCGGAGCATTCAAGCTGCCGGTGGAAGTCGTCAAGTTCGGATTGACTGCAACGCGCGACATGATCGAAACGCTGGCAGCCGATTGTGGCTGCGAGGGCGAGATTGAGTTGCGCATGACCGCCGAGGGTCAGCCGTTCATCAGCGACAATGGCAACTACATCCTCGATTGCAATTTTGGAAAAATCGAGGATCCAGAAGAGCTAGACGATGCGCTCAAGTTCATTCCCGGCGTGGTGGAGAGCGGGCTGTTTCTCGAAATCTGCGACGTTGCGATAATCGCCGGAGATGACGGCGTCCAAAAGATCGAAGCGAACCGTGACGACCTCGACGAAGACGATTGATATGTGCGGCTGGCCTCGTGCTGGCCGTGCGCGCGCGATTGCCGGTCCTGACGCCGCAAGACCGGCGGTAAGGAGATGTTTTTAAATGGCCGAATTCGACTTCGACCTGTTTGTTATTGGGGGCGGTTCAGGCGGTGTACGTGCTGCTCGGATTGCTGCTGGACATGGAGCGCGGGTTGGCATCGCCGAAGAGTACCGCTTCGGCGGCACCTGCGTGATCCGCGGATGCGTGCCCAAGAAGCTGTTGGTCTACGCGTCGCGCTATTCGCATACCTTTGAGGATTCTCGTGGATTTGGTTGGAGTGTCGATGAGCCTACCTTTGATTGGAATGCGCTGATTGCTGCAAAGGACAAGGAGATCGGCCGCCTAGAAGGGCTCTACCGGGAAGGGCTTGAGAATGCCAAGGTTACGATTTTTGCCGAGCGCGCTGTATTCGAGGACCGCAACACGCTGCGGCTCTCCTCAGGCCGGACGGTAACGGCTGACAAGATCCTGATTGCCACTGGCGGTACTCCAAACGTCGACCCGAAGCTCGGGGGCGGTGAACATGTAATTACTTCGAACGAAGCGTTCCATCTCGAGAAACTGCCTGAGCGGGTCGTAATAACGGGTGGAGGCTACATCGCTGTTGAATTTGCCGGAATCTTTGCGGGTCTTGGCGCTGAAACAACGCTCATCTATCGCGGTGAGAAAATTCTGCGCGGTTTCGATGAGGACCTGCGCGATGCCGTCACGGAGGCTTATGCGAAAAGCGGCATTCGGCTGGTGCTCGGTCATGTGATTTCGAAGGTCGAGAAAGCCGGTACAGTTCTTGTCGGGCATCTCGACAACGGGACGCATCTGGAAGCCGATCAGATCATGTACGCGATCGGGCGTTCACCGAACGTCAAGGGTCTTGGTCTGGAAGAGCTCGGTGTCGAGCAAGGCTGGAATGGTCATATCGTTGTTGACGGCGCCAGCCGTACGAATGTCGACAACGTTTTTGCGGTTGGTGATGTCTGTGACCGGTTCAATCTGACGCCGGTCGCGATCCGCGAGGGACATGCCTTTGCGGATACGCAGTTTGGCGGGAAACCCTGGCAGATCGATCACGAGCTGATCCCGACGGCGGTATTTTCGACACCTGAGATCGGCACGGTTGGGTTGCCTGAACATGAGGCAGTTGAGCATTGCAAAGTTCTCGACATCTACAAGTCAAGTTTCAGGCCGATGCGGGCAACGCTGTCGGGTCGTGATGAGCGCATGCTGATGAAGCTTCTCGTTGACGGTGAGAGCGATAAAATTGTTGGTTGTCATGTCGTCGGAGACGATGCTGCCGAAATTGCCCAGATGGCAGCGATTGCGATGCGCATGGGCGCAGGCAAGGAAGACTTCGATAGGACGATGGCGCTGCATCCTTCAGCGTCCGAAGAACTCGTAACCATGCGCAACAAGACCGAGACGCGACGGCAGGCCGCGGGTTGACACCTTGTTCGACTGTGTTGAATGGGGTTTCTGTCTGGCAACTATGTGGTTTCGCAGCCGGAGGTTGGGTCCTTGAGCAACATGCAACGCCTCGAAAACAAGATCGCTGTTGTCACGGGAGCAGCAGCCGGAATTGGGCTTGCGACGGCCCGGGTTTTTGCCAACGAGGGTGCGCACGTTTATCTGACGGATATCGACGGTGCGGGTGCGGAACAGGCAGCAGGCGAGCTTACGGCCTCTGGTCTCAAGGCAACGGCGATGGCCGTTGACGTTTCCAAGGGGCAAGACGTCACCGCATTGTTTCGTTCAATCGAAAATGGGTCGGGACGGATCGATGTTATCGTCAATAATGCGGGTCTTAACGTTCGCGAAGATTTTCGCCATTTGTCGGATGCCGACTGGGTCAAGATTCGCGAAGTGAATCTTGATGGAGTTGTGCGGATAGCAGGAGATGG
>JAJFHK010000257.1 GCA_021775655.1 Filomicrobium sp.
AAGGTTATCGATGTCAGTCAGGTCGGCGACATAGCTTTCGTCGAAATATTCTTCCAGGCTCTTGCGAAACGCGGCATTGGTTTTCTGTTGGCAGAAGGGGCACTGATCGTCGAGCTGCTTGAAGTAATCTCGCCCTTGCCGAACCCAGTCGCTATTGCCCAGCTTTTCGATCACTGCAGCAATGTCCACATCGGTCTTGCCGATGATCTTCTTTCCGAAAATCTCAGCGGCTTCGCACGCAGCTAGCACGGATGTGTCCGGTTTTGGAAGGATCGCGGCTTCGGTCAGCGTATTCGAAAACACGGTCGCAACGTCATTGCGCAAATCGTCGACGTCCCGCAGGTCCGCAGTGTTGCTCTCCGCTTCTTCCTTGTAGCGAGTGCAAAATTTCTTCTTCTTGCTGTTCAGCCCTGTGAACGCATCGTCAAGGTCATCGAGGCTTCGCTTCGCGTTCCAGATGTCCTCGACGAGTCGCGAATCGAGGTCGTCGCGCTCCTTCTGTTTGCCGGCCGCGCCGTCTTCACCTTTCAGGGTCTTTTTCAAACCAGCGATTTTGTCAGAAAGCTCATTGGTGGCAGATTTCAGAGCCTTGATTCTCTCCGCCACCTCAATATTTTCGCCGAAAGTGTAAATGCCCTTAATATTGCTATTCGCATCGAAATTCCTCGCGATAAAATCACGGTTGTAGACTCGAGCTTCCAACGGATTCGCCGCAGCCCACGTCACATTGCAGTCCGGCTGTGCCGACGCATCCTCGATCACGCGAGAGATCGTGGTCTTTCCTGAACCGTTCGGCCCAAATATGAAATTCAGTGATTTTAGACCTTCAATTCGGGTCCCGGTGGCATCATAGGAACCTACGTTTTTAAGTATTATTGTCTCAATCATCGCCGTCGAACATCCATAAAGAATTTGTTATCCGAAACCAATATCACGAACCACTCTCTTGGAACATCTGGAAGGTTTTTCCAAATACCAGTCTCCTCGTAAAAATAGAGGAGACGCAACGTCCGCTCCAAGTTGAGATGTCGGCATGCGGTGAGCGCGGCGCTGAGCTACACGCTAAACCGCGGAGCCAATGTACGACTCCTCAGAAAGCCGAAATCAGCCTTTACTGCCCCGCATCGCCGTTGATAGCGCCTCGCCAGTCGCTTGCGTCAGTTGTCGGACGGGATCATCCGCCAAGTGAGCGTAGCGCTGCGTTGTCTGAGGTTGCGAATGCCCAAGCGCGCGACCGATGATCGGCAATGAACCGCCGGAAGCTACAGCAACACTGGCAAATGTGTGCCGAAGGTCATGGATACGGACCGTCGGCAATTCGGCAATTTCGCGAACGGTGCGCCATGGTTTTTGCAGGTTGACTAGGTGCTTTCCGCGCCGAGCGCCCACGATGACATAGGGATTCATCGCAAAGCGGGGCAGGGCATTGAGTACCTCAACGGCGGCATCGTTGAGGATGATTGGCTTTTTGCCGGTCTTGCTGTCCGGCAGGAAGATGATGCCGCGCTCGAAGTCTATGTGCTCCCACTTCAGAGTCAGGATCTCGTTGAGGCGGGCACCGGAGAGGATCAGAAGCCGGATCGCAGCGATGGCAAACGGTGCAACAAGCTGCTCGCGTTCCGCTCTTTCAAGAGCCTGACCAACTCGTGCCAGTTCCTCTCGTGTTAAAAACCTTTCGCGCCGGTTTTCGTCGAACCGTTTTATCGTGCGGCAAGGGTTGGACCCTTCTGGCCGGTAAGCACGCTCCTCGTCTTCTGCCCAGTTCATCAGCTTGGAGAGCATGGCAAGTGCGTGGTTGGCGGCACGCGGTTTCGCGCTCCATCCAGCGTGGGCGTTTCGGACCTTTGAGCGGGTGATCTCAGAAATCAGCAGCTTTCCGAAGGCTGGCATCAAGTAGAGTCGAAGCAGGCACCGATACTCCTGTAAGGTCCGAGGTTTTAATCTGGCGCCGTGACAACGAAGAAATTCTTCGGCCACATCAGCAAAGTTTCTTTCGCCGGCTTCCGGCTCCGGTTTCTCAGCAACAGAGGGATCGGCGAGAATCGCGAGGGCTCGCCTTCTTGCGGTCTCGGGGGTCCACGGATTCCCATGACGCCCGATGGTGAACCAGCGTTGCCGGCCATCGACACGCATCTTCACCGCATAGCTTACGGCGTCCTTCTGACGTCGCGCCATGAGGCCTTTAATCTTGGTGTCGTTGATCACGTCTCCGGGCTTCAGCGCGTTGACTGCGGAGATCGTAATGACGGCGGATCGTCTGTTTGGCATGTGGTAGCTAGACTGTGCACTGATTGATTTGGAGCTTCATCATAGCTACCATATAGCTACCACGCTAGCTAAAATTACAGCGGGAAGTTGCAGGCTAATGATGGAATTTATGCAGTAAAAACAATGAATCTGAGGGCTGCTGATTTCTACTTAAGATTGTTGTTGTCAGATTCCTAATCTGAGGGTCCCGCGTTCGAATCGCGCCGGGGTCACCAATGATTTCAATGGGTTATGCTTCTTAGGAGTGAGGCCCGCTCCTCTCAGTTCCCATATGTAATGGTGGTGCAATGAGCTGGATCAATCTCGTAGTAGCTAGAGTGGTGATGGGTGCTCTCGTCGCTGCCGCTCCTCCCGGATGACTACTTCGCGTTGCTCGTGTCCTTCGGATCTGTCAGGTTGCGTCGTCCAATATGCAGCTGAGCTGCCGGTGCTGATCGCTTGGCGCAGTGGACGTACCGCCTTGGGACCATTGATACGCACCAATGATCACATTTTTGAATATTTGGACGACGACAGCAATCTGACTGCTGCCTCCCAGATAAGCTGTGTTGTGTCCTTCTTCAAATTTTTTGAACCTCGTCAGAGCTTTGCAGCCGGGCAAAATTTTCATCAGAACAAGGTAGGTTTTGCTTTGAAGAGACTGGGGCACGCTTCGCACTTTGAAACGCGCCCCAAAGATTCTTATCAACTCATACTCTAAGCTGGCACGACACTTCCGATAAGTGGTGCGACGTTACCTGTTTCGATCGAAATCGTGTTTTCGTCATAGTAATAGAAGGCCGCCAAGCCGATGAGTGCAACGACGAGTGCTCCAATTATAAACCATTGCGTACTGTTACTCATTTTAACGACTCCTGTATCCGGATTGAACTTGCGAAGTAAACCGCGAAGCCGTTATGCGGTTCCATACTTCGCAATCTTTGTTGAGCGTCTATTTTAGCCGTGCTGATCGCTTATCCCCGCTACATTCATAAGTTTTCCTGAATCCATCCCGAATCATCAAATGGAAATTGCAGCGGCCGATCTAGTTCCAAACGATCGCCAATTCTGGACCGTCGCACTCCAAAAGTTCGGCTGCCGCTTGGATGCAGCGGCAGCATTCGATTCGTGGACGCTTAAATTTGTCTGGGCTGACTTGGAACTTCTTCGGCACATGTCGGTTCAATCGGAAGCTCCCTGACGCAGACGACCTGCGTGGAGACACACCATTGAACCGTAGGAGGAATCTAATGATCAAGCGCCCACTTATAATGGCCGCTGCGACTGCTGCTGCTGCACTGTTTGCATCCGGATCGGCTTACGCGAACTGCAAGTCGGATTTGGCCGAACTGCCCCGCAATTTCGCTGAAAATGTAAGCCAGGATAATGGCCTCAATGCTCGGCAAGCCCGCCGCATCCATAGAACCGCCAAGATTTTGTCGCGAGCAGGATACGAAGACGCATGCGCCGAACTTGTCGACGTTCTTAGCGGCGAAAGTGATACGACTGAGGCAACACAGCAGGACGCCTCCAGCAAATCTTCGATCGACTCGGAAATGAAGCAAAAGGTCGATGCAGCAAGGCCCGTCGTGGACCGAGAAGGTCGTTTTTCGACGAACGGCCTGATCGGTTCTGAAGTCTACTCGTCTGTTACCGGTGAAGCCGTCGGCGATATTGAGGATATCCTCATGGGTGGCGATAAAGACAGCGTGGTCATCGGCCACGGCGGACTTCTGGGCTTGGGCGAAAAACGCATCAAGGTCGCCTTGGAAGACTTAAGTGTGTACCCGCAGGAAAACTTCTATTTCCTCGCGATGACGTCGAAGGAAATCGAGCGGGTTCCAGCAGTCGTTAAGAAAAACAACCGGTGGATCGTCAAGCCGGTCAAAGCAAGCCAGGAAAATAGTTCCGCCAATGACCGGAAAAAGCAGCGTCGCGTTGCTGCCGATCATCGCAACGTATCAGAGGGACGTGACAAATATCATTCCAGGAACGAGAACATCTCAGATAAAATCAATGGTACGATGCGAAAAGCTCAGCGGCATGCCGAAGAAATCTTGGGTGATGCCTCAGAGCAGACGAAGGCACGAACTGGAAAGCGTGCTGACGCACCGAAGGCAACCGGCTCAGTGCAAAAATTCGCTCCTG
>JAJFHK010000258.1 GCA_021775655.1 Filomicrobium sp.
GCGCCAGCGACTTGACGGCGTCGAAGCCGTCAAGCTTGCGCGAGGTGATAGCGAGATTGTGGCCAAGGTCCGACTACCCAAGAACGAACTTGGCGCTTCCTATTTGCATCACGTGAAGTTGCCGATGCCGGCAGGCGGCTTTGTTGCGCTCACGGAGATTGCCACATTCACAGAAGTCGAAGGCTTCTCATCGATCCGTCGTGAGAACGGTGAGCGCCGAATCGTTATCTCCGGCGATTTAAGCGACGACACTGAAGCTGCAGCGCAAGTAATGGATGCGTTGCGTTCAACGATACTTCCCGACGTGGCAGCCCGCTTCGGCGTAACATGGTCGCTAGGTGGGCTTGCTGAACAGGAGAGCGAATTCCTCTCCGATGCCGCAATTGGGTTGTCGGCTGCGTTGGTCGGAATCTATTGCATTCTGGCATGGGTATTTGCTTCATGGGCGCGACCGATTATCGTCATGCTGGTCATCCCATTTGGATTGATTGGAGCAATTTGGGGACATTGGCTCCACGCGACGCCTCTCACCATGTTTTCCGTGGTCGGCCTCATTGGTATGGCGGGCATCATCATCAATGACTCGATCGTTCTGGTGACTGCTATCGATGAAAAGGCAAAGCGTCACGACATTGTTTCATCCATTGTCGATGGAACAGCAGGTAGGTTGCGCGCTGTTCTTCTGACGACGCTAACGACGGTCGGAGGACTAGCGCCCTTGTTGCTGGAGACGAGTCGGCAGGCGCAATTCTTGAAGCCGACCGTGATCACGCTTGCTTACGGACTCGGTTTCGGGATGCTGCTGGTACTGGTTCTGACACCGGCAATGCTGGCGATCCAGAACGATATTTCGAGGTCCGTTAAGAGCCTGTGGCGGGCGCCACGAGTTCGAGGCCGGGCAAGGGCGATTGCTGCAAGAAGCTGATCACCTTGACTAAGACTTCAATCTCAGGGATGCCGACAGCGCCACATGCTTTTGGGCGCTGTCGGCCAAAACTTTGTTCGGGAACTCTTCGGTTCGCAAACAAGAGCAGGCTGTTTCCAGGGTGCAATGACAGGCGCAACTTGGGCCACATCAGGTCAATCGTGGCGATTGCCGCGTTGGCGCAATCCCCACCAATGGTGCCAGAATGGATGTCTGATATTCCTATTGGGAATTGCCGTATGCCCGTCGTGCCTGACGATCGCGCTTGGCTGGTCGGCGATAACCATCACGTGCTGACTGCGCTTCTGCGGCATGCCATTGGATTGCCTCCTCGAAGTTTCGTGCCCTGCCGTCATGAAGAAAGTAGGTGTGGTCACTTACGGAATTGGTCAGCCCGATATCCCAGAGCGGAGGAGTTTGCCTTTCCCTGCCGCTTGCGACGCCATCCGGCCTGTTATCGGCTAGGCCTGCACCCATGTCGTGCAATAGAAGGTCTACAACCAGCCAGATACGGTGATGGCTGAGGTGCGGGTTTCCTGACAATACTCCGGTCTTGAAGGCCGGCGACAAGGGCGAAACGAATTTAGGCAAGTTTCTGAAAGCTGCAGGTCGCGATCCATCAAGACTCTCGATTTTCAGCACAAACAAATCTCGGCTTAGACTTTTTCTAAGGTAGAATTATTCTAATTATTATTTGGCAGAGTTTCTTAAATTTCTGCTGTTGATCGATTGACGCGCACGCGACTTCGTAGTTTCTTGATTTGGACGGTCAACAAACGATCTGATTCCGATGTCGGGGCCTTGAACCCCTTCTATTGGGGGACCCCAATGAAGAAGAAGTGCGGAGCACCGGCTGCGTCCAGGTGTGTGCAGGATTTCAGCAACGAGCCACTCAGGCCCGACGCAACAGAGTTACTCGTAGGGTACGGGTTCCGCGGCTGGGTCTCGGGTTATCAATCTGGCGACGTAGCGTGTTGGGAGCGAGTCTGGCGGCTCTACTCGAATATACTGGGTCCAACCAGTGCGCGTGCAGTTGTCGGCAGCCTTGCCTCATGGGTCCGTTCGGTAAACTCAGCTGCCCGGCGCGATGTTGAAGTATCGCCGCTCGAAGCTTGTCAATTCTGTCGCGATGAGTGTCTTGCCATCTCCATGATTGCGGCAAGTCAGCACCAAACCTGTCCGGCAATGCGGGCCTGCGCCTTCGCGCTCATCGACAATGCGCTTTTGGATGAAGTCCTGCATCACGCGGACAGTTACGCACTTTTGTTGCGAAGCCAAGACCGTGTCGTATCTCCAAACTGGATCGTCAATGCGAATGCATATTGCGAATCCACGTCGCATGTTGCTCATTGATTGGAGGTCGCAAGATATGCTCGTTTGCTCATGCGCGGTGATTTCAGACCATGATATCGAACTGGCGCTACTCGAAATAATGATTGAAGAGAATGCTCCTATGCCGACACCTGGCGTGGTCTGGCGCCACCTGCAGAAAAAACTAAACTGCTGCGGTTGCGCTCCGCTTGCTGTCGAAGTGATTTACGAAAAACTGGAGCAGCTCCAGGCCAAGGGTCTGGTTTGTCCGTGCGCTTGCGCCAACGCGATGGACCGGAAACGCCGAGTAAGCGAAAGCAAGCCTTCCAAGACGAGTTCCACCGCGGTGTCATCATCAGTCGCGGTGTGAACAAGTGTGTAAGATTCGATCTGCCACATCTCCGGACCGGCCTATAACTGTGCCGGCCGACGATGCCATCGTCAAAGGGAATCGAAGATTTGCGCTTTGGGAGGTTCCTGGGAACCTTCAGTGCTCAATCATCGGAACATGCTTTTCGCATTCGGATATTCTGAAGATCGCCCGCCGATTAAAAATCGAAATTCCTGCAGCCACCCCCGAGTATGACGTGCATGCTCATTTCGTGAATGAATCCTGTTTGGAATCCAAGACTGCAAAGTTCTTGCAAAAAGACCTGGACCGTCGTTTCGGCGGTATGCTGCGTCGCGTTGCCCGCATCACAGACGACGTAGATCTGAAAGCCTTTTGGCAAGAGGCCTACGAGTCTGGCCGAATCGCGGGCGCTTACTGGGCACTCGTCAGCCACACGCATGTGCCAGCTGAACTGCGAACGCGCGTTTTCGGCGAAGTGCACATGCTAAGCCATGTCCTTGGCCGAACAACCCACTCAAAAGCTGTCCAGGCTGAGGATTTGACGGGACGCGTCCGTGAGCTGGAAGAGCGCCTGACTCGGGAACAAGAGCGTCACCAAAAGGCGTTGCTGGAGCGCGATCAAAAATTCGCGGATTTAACGGACAAACACGCAAACCTATCGGCGCAAGGCACCGGCATTGCCTGCACTAACGCCCAGCCCGAGCGTGATCGAAGCATCTCACGCCTCCTTTTGCGCATAGAAAGAGCAATCGTTGTTGCTCGTCAGAGAGCCCGGATCGCGGAGCAGTCGGC
>JAJFHK010000259.1 GCA_021775655.1 Filomicrobium sp.
CGAGAGCCTCTAAGAAGGCGGTATTAATCAACCGGCGCTTGATGTGACGCTTTTTGGGCCAGGGGTCGGGAAACAGGATGAAGGCCCGGTCGATGCTCGAACTTGGCAGCCAGCGCAGGAGGTCACGGGCGTCATCGGGATGCAGCCGGATGTTGCGTAGCGCCTTTTCTTCAATCGCGATTAGCGCCTTGGCAACGCCGTCTTCGAAGGGTTCGCAGCCCAGATGGCCAATTTCCGGATGATTTTCAGCCTGCCAGACGAGGTGTTCGGCGCCACCGAATCCGATTTCCAGCCAGACTTTCTCCTGACGCGGGTTGTAGAGGCTTTCAAATTCTTTTTGCGCGGGCAGTGAAAGGTCAGGCCGCAGGCCAGGCAGTTTCTCGGCCATCAGCCGTTTCTGGCGCGGGCTTAGGGTACGCCCGCGGCGGCGGCCGTAAGAGCGCAGTTCGATGCCCGTGAGCCCGTTTCGGGCATCTGTATGGGAACGTGTCAATTGCCTTGGCTTAGATGATCAGAGGAATTTGCGTATGCGAAGAGGCGACCGCCAGAACAGCGACCGCCTCTGCAATTCTATCACTGCATTACATTCCGGCCAGAAAATCAGGCGACAGCCGACTTCAACTTGTCAGCAATATCGGTTTGTTCCCAGGTGAAACCACCATCGACCGGCGTACGGCCGAAGTGGCCGTATGCAGCAGTGCGGGCATAAATCGGCCGATTGAGGTCTAGATGCTCGCGGATGCCGCGCGGGGTGAGGCTCATAACATCGCGCAAAACTTTTTCAAGTCTGGCCTCATCGACCGAGCCGGTGCCGTGGGTGTCGACGTAGATCGAGAGCGGTTCGGCGACACCGATGGCGTAGGCCAACTGGATCGTGCATTTGTCTGCGAGACCAGCGGCCACGACGTTCTTTGCCAGGTAGCGGGAGGCATACGCTGCCGAGCGGTCAACCTTGGTCGGATCCTTGCCCGAGAACGCTCCGCCGCCATGTGGTGCAGCACCGCCGTAGGTGTCGACGATGATTTTACGACCGGTCAAACCGGCGTCTCCGTCGGGTCCACCGATGACGAATTTACCGGTCGGATTGACGTGCCATACGGTATCGTCGGATACCCAATCATCAGGCAACGTTTTGCGGATATAGGGTTCAACGATGGCGCGAACATCAGCCGACGACAGGTCGGGATCGATGTGTTGAGTCGACAGCACGATCTGAGTTACGGCAATCGGCTTGCCATTCTCGTATTTGCAGGTGACCTGGCTCTTCGAATCGGGACCGAGCTTGGCTGCTGCACCGTCCTTGGATTTGCGCGCGCGCGCCAAATTTTCAAGGATCTTGTGCGAGTAATAAATCGGAGCGGGCATCAGCTCGGGCGTTTCGTTGCAGGCATAGCCGAACATGATGCCCTGGTCACCAGCACCCTCATCCTTGTTGCCCGCGGCATCGACGCCTTGGGCGATATCTGCCGACTGGGGGTGCAAGAGCACGTCGATGTTGCAGTTGGCCCAATGGAAACCGTCTTGCTCGTATCCAATGTCCTTGATGGCTTCGCGGATCTTCGCGGTCATCATCTCGACGGTAACGCTGTCGGGACCACGAGTTTCGCCAGCAACAATGACCCTGTTGGTGGTTGTGAGAGTTTCGCAGGCCGCGCGGATCGCCCATGGATCGATGCCAGCCTTCGGGCCTTCGCGATAGAAGAGATCGACGATTTCGTCGGAGATGCGGTCGGACACCTTGTCTGGATGACCTTCAGAGACTGACTCACTGGTGAAGAGATACGAAGTGCGTGCCAAGCTGATCCTCATTTGAGTTGCGGGTCGTTAGCTTACTCGCCACGTCACCCTTGCCACACCGTGCCAAACACGTTTGCAGCACGAAATAACCGTCGGTGCAGTGAAACTTTTCACCGCCGGCGTTCGGTCTGGCGTTGGACCTTGTTCAACCCTAATGGGCCCAATTTGCCGAGGCGGAATCAGGTCGAAACTAGGTGGGTCGGTACAGAGCGCAGCGGGACTACGATTACGGCGCCGAATACCTTAGTCTGATCGGCCTGCATCGCCTTGCGGCGAACTCCGGCGGCTCGACTCGCCCGTTGAGAAACAGAATTGTTCCCATTTGGGTTGAACAGGATCTTAGGAAGTGGCCGCGTTCTCGCAAGCTTTCGTGGACGGGTCAAGTGCGGTTAAACGACCGGGTCGGAGCCTATCAGGTCCAACTGGACGGGGTTCAAGAGCCGTGATGCTCGTCGGCAAGACTTCTGACTAGCTCCACGATCGTGCGCCTTACCCGGGGATCGCCGATCTTGACGAATGCCTTGTTGAGTTCCAGGCCCTCCCTGGTCGATAGAAAATCAAACACTGGATTATCGTTGGATTTCTCGCCGTAGCCCTCTTGGTCTTCGGCCATTCCCAGTGCGGGAAGGGGTGCGTCCTCGAAGAAATAGTCTATCGGAACGCCAAGCGTTTTCGACAAATCAAAAAGGCGGCTGGCACCGATCCGATTCACGCCCTTTTCGTATTTTTGCACTTGCTGGAAGGTCAGTCCGAGATGGTCCCCGAGCTTTTCCTGGCTCATGCCAAGTAGCATTCGGCGTAAGCGTACGCGGCTGCCGACGTGAATATCCATCGGGTTAGGGCTGCGGGCATTGCGTTCTTCGCCCGGCTCCCCGCGACGCTTCGGCGGTTTGGCCATTTTCTTTTATACTACCTCCCTGGCCCCAATCGCCCCCCGCAGACAATCGATACGGCAACCAGTCAACTTCCGAAATTCGTTGGCAAAACTGGGTAGGCCATAAGTGCCCACGCTGCAAGTGCGAAGAGCATCAATGTCGCGAGGAAGGTGTTGTCACCGTAACGCGCATATGGAGTTAGTGGGGCCGGCTTTGGAAGATCTACGTCAACAACGCCGCGCACGTTCAGACCAATAGATTTGACGATGCGGCCATAGGGGTCGATCAGCGCGGAAACGCCATTATTGGCAGCCCGCACGAGGGGCAATCCCTCCTCGACGGAACGCAGGCGCGACTGGTGCAAATGCTGGAACGGGCCGGTCATATTGCCAAACCAGCCATCGTTCGTGACGTTGATCAGCACGTCAGGGCGCTCTTTCCCTTGGATGACAGCAGCGGGGAAGATCGCCTCATAGCAGATTAGCGGTCCCATGGGCGGCAACCCTGGAACGTTTAGCAGGGGCCTGGGACTTGGCCCAACAGCAAACCCTCCCCGAATACGGGTGAGGGCCTCAAGCCCTATCGATTCAAGGGTTTTGGTTAAGGGTAGATATTCGCCAAACGGGACGAGATGCACTTTATCGTAAATAGACTGAGCCTGCCCATCCGGACCAAATACGATCATCGAGTTATAAACTTTGTTCTTCGACTGGACGCCCGGTCTAACCTCATCGCCCGCTTGCGAATCTTCCAGGCGCAGTGCGCCGGCAATCAGATATTTGCCCTCGGGAAGAATTTCACTGATGGCGTTTAACGCTGCCGGTGTGGCAAGAGGCAGAAACGGCATCGCGGCTTCCGGCCAGACGACGTGGGTCGCCCCAGAAAGGCCGTCGGACACACCTGCTTCGTTGGTTCGCGACAGGAGCAAATGGTCGTTGAAAATCTCACCTTGTTTATCGCGCGCCCACTTGTGGTGCTGGGGCACGCTTGGCTGCACGATGCGGATCTTGACGTTATCTATAGTCGCAAGTGGAACTGTTGGGATAACTGCGAAGCCATATGCGTAGAACGCTGTAAGAGGCAGTAGCGTCAGGGCTACGCTGGCCATCAATGTTTGCTTGAAGTTGGCTGGCTCTGCCAACGCTACGAGCGGTGTCGTGCAAATCACCACCGTAAAAAGAGTGAGGCCATAGATGCCGAAAAGGCCGGCGGTCTGCATGATGATGTCGTTGCCGGCTAGCGCATAGCCAAGGACGTTCCAGGGGAAGCCGGTGAAGATGTGTCCGCGCAGATATTCTGTTATGGCGAGGGCGATGGCCAGAACGATAATGCGCGACAATCCATGCTTCCAGAAGGCCTTCGAAGCGGCGCAGGCAAGCGCAGTAAAGACTGCGAGCCCAGCCGGCATCAGCGTGATGGCGAAGGGGATCAGCCAACCGAAGATGTGCGCTTCAACAAGAAATGCTTCGCCGATCCAGAACAGTCCGAAGAAGAAATAACCAAAGCCAAACCACCAGCCGTCGACTGCCGCGGCACGGAGCGGACGGCTGGAATTTGAGGCGCTATCGATCAGCCAGACGAGAATGGGCAGCGTCAGGAATAGAACCGGCCAGAAATAACAAGGCGCCATCGCCAACACCGAAAGCGAACCTGCTGCGAAGGCAAGGCCTCTGCGCCGCCAGCCGGATGCAGCACTGACGAATCCCTTGCAGCGAGACGCCAGCGTCGAGAATGCCGTAAAAATTGAACTTGGCCTTTGGGTTGCCGGATCGCTCGCGGGCGCTTTTCCATGCGCACGACCCTCAGGATCGAGCTGCATTTGACTGGCCGCTGTCGAAATCGGAATCTAGTTTCGCAGCAGGCGCGATATGAATCTTAAGCTTCTTAACTCGACGCGGGTCGGCATCCAGTACTTCGAATTCCACACCTGAGTGGTGACGAACGAGTTCACCGCGGGCAGGCACCCGGCCGACAATGGTGAAGACAAGTCCTCCCAGGGTATCGATATCCTCTTCCTCATCGTCGGTCAGCAGTTTGCGGCCAATCCGCTCTTCCAATGCAGAGACGGGCGTTCGCGCTGCTGCAACAAGTCCGAGCTTGGCGTCTTCGATGATATGAGCGGCCTCGGCTTCGTCATGCTCATCCTCAATATCGCCAACGATTTGCTCGACGAGATCCTCGATCGTAACCAAGCCGTCGGTACCCCCATACTCATCGACAACCAGTGCCATATGAATGCGGGTAGACTGCATCTTGATCAGCAGGTTCATTGCAGGCATCGAGGGGGGAACGTAGAGAACTTGGCGCTTAATGCGTGCCATCGCGACGGGCCGAGACAAGTCGAATGTCAGGCAATCGGGCGATGCGGATGAAACCTCATACGGCTTGGAAGAGTTCGTATTCTTGGAAGCGTTTTCGCTGTTACCAACGCTGCCGTTCTGGCATTCCAAGCGGGCCTGAGACATCAGCCCGCGGAACAGGTCCTTTATGTGCACCATCCCGCGGGGGTCATCGAGCGTATCGCGATAAATTGGCATGCGCGAAACGCCAGCCTCTTCAAAGGCGTGAAGCAACTCTGAGACAGGAGCGTCTTCCTCGATAGCGATGATATCGGCACGCGGAACCATGATGTCTTCAACGCGGCTGCCGCCAAAGTGCAACAAGCGCAACAGCATCTGGCGCTCTTCGGCGCTGAAGGCGGCGTTGGCGTTGGCATCTTCTTTGAGGGCTAGCTCAAGCGCCTCGCGGGTACTCAGGGCTTCGCCCAGCCCGAGCCTGGACCGAATTGCTGCAAACCAACCAAGCGCCTGACTGTTAGGTGCCTCGGGAGGTAAGTCGATGTCGTTGGTGTCACTGGGGTTGTCGATTGTCATGTCCAATAGCTGGTCGTGGTGGATCCGATAGTCGTGTATTGGGCCAATTCAGGCTTCGGCCGGACTGGAAGTCGGAGCGTAGGGGTCGGGGATCGCCAGGGTTGCGAGTATGCGGGTCTCTAAAGTTTCCATGTCATTTGCAGCCTCATCATTGTCATGATCAAACCCAGCAAGATGCAGCAAACCATGCACAACGAGATGCTGCAGGTGGTGTTTCATTGGGATGCCCATGTCAGCTGCCTCACGAGACACCGTCTCGGCGGCCAGGATGATATCGCCGAGGAACCGTTCGCCCGTTTCAATGTCGTCAGGCAAGTCGGGCGCAGGAAAGGAAAGTACATTGGTG
>JAJFHK010000260.1 GCA_021775655.1 Filomicrobium sp.
ACCTACGGTCAGGAGGGCGATACCATCACCCTCGATATTGACCCGAATTCGCACCCGGCATGGACCGGTGGCGATCAGAAGCTGATGGACCGCGGCGGCCGTCTAAGCCGCTTCAAAAAGAAATTCGAAGGACTCTTCTGAGCCTCGACACAAGTCCAAAACAAGAAAAGGCCCGGATCGATCCGGGCCTTTTCTTGTTTTGCAACGTGAGAACACTTAGCGATTCTCAGACTTTGGTCATGTCAAAGTCCAGGCCGCGACGGCGGCCCGGCGCAAGCGCCGCCCCCGTGGAGGCCCGAGCGCCGCGAGGATCAGCCGTGAGCGATAAAACTGCCTAATTTCCGAACGCCTGACGAAGCATATTCATCTGGGCAGCAACAGGGTTGCTGACGGACATTTCGTTAAATTGGTCGCTCTCTGGCGCAGGCTCTACCGAAGTCACTGCACGGTCCAGCTTTACGATCCGGTCATGCAGAGCAAAGCTGCGTTCAATGAGATCCTGAAGCGCTTCAGGAAGTTCCTCGAACCGCTTGATGTGACCGGGCCGGCCCAGCGCTTTCAGCTTTACCCGCTGGCGTTTGCGCTTTGCTTCATCCGCATCGATCTCGCCTTCTTTCAGCGCCCGCCGGATCAACAGCCACGAAGCAAGATCCAATAGCCGCGTCGTCAGGCGCATACTTTCGGTTGCATAAAGCACGGACAGAGGCGGCTTCAGCGCTTTGGAATCGCGCCGTCCAGCCCCATCGAGGTACCCGGCAACTTCTTCGACGAGCGCCATTCCTTCCCGGAACACCGCATCGAACTGGCCCGAGGCCTCAAACTTCTCACCAAACGACACCGTCACACGGTCTACCGCAAGGCCACTTTGCACGCTCTTGAACTCGCTCATGTCACACAACGCTACTTAAGTTATCGAACCCGTTACCAAGACTACGCGGAAAACTTAGAGCCGGATAGTTAACAACAAGGCCCAAAACGAGGCAGATTTTCCGCTATCCACATCTTGCCTGCAAGAGCAGTGCAAGAGTCTTTGTTTGCGCCTTCGGATGCCCATCGCTGCCGTTGGTCGCAACATCCGGCGCCGAACGATCCTCCGCAACCTTTTTTAACCGAACACTGCGCAAGCCCAAGCTGTATGTCCCACGCGGCTATTCGCACTTACAGCGCGGCCTCTCCGACGGGGCGGGCAGACGTTGGCCCATGTCTCCGCCCGGCGGCTGTATCTTTGGGCTTGGCACCAACACCGGCTTGCCGAGTGTTGGGCCAAAAACAAACCACCAACACCGGCTTGCCGAGTGTTGGGCCAAAAACAAACCACCAACACCGGCTTGCCGTGTGTTGGGCCAAAAGCAACCCGCCAACACGCGCTTGCGCAGTGGCGGGCAACAGTATCTTTGCGCCCAGCCCAACACGACTTTAGGAAGTGTTGGCACCAAGAAGCCGCCAAACAAAAAAGGAGCCGCAAACGCAAGCGTTCGCGGCTCTTTAGTCAACAGGGAGGCGTCAAAACGAAGGTGGCGTACCACCTTCACAATCCAGAAGTCTGGATATGCTTCACACTACCCCGTTATGCTTAAGGAAGACTTACTGAACAGGCGTTATTGGGAGGCAGGTAAGACTCTTGGCTTGAGGTTGTAGAGGCGGCTTAGCGGTACCGACAGTCTCGGATTCGCCCTGCCTCCCACCGACGCTCTCTTCATGCATCAACCGGTGAATGTCTGGAACGGCTCCAGACCGGAAGATGCCCACGCGACGTGAATGACCCATTGCCGAATTGGACGATGTCGGGGCTGTTGTCTCTGGGCACGTCTGCTTAGGGTGCGACCTGCGGTAGTGTACAAAATAAGTACGGGCCTATGTGGATGTGGGGCAAGAACTGTCCGATTTAAATTTCACATGCCCAGCACCGGCCCATTGGCCACAACAAAGACAGGCTGTCATGGATGCTGAAGTCAAAGACGTGGCAACGTAGGAGAGTTAAAGCTTCCAGGTGTTATCGAACTGCCGTCCATCGATAGAATCCAGCCTACTCGATAGTCCAAACGACCAGAAGTTTGACCAGCCTTTCGAACATCAAATAACTTGGCCGGGAAACTCGTCGTCAATGACAGATCGTCGTGGGCGAAGATCAAAACGAGCTAGCATAATGAGCCGGGTGCAGCCGCTCGGGTTGGTCCGGCGCTGGCAATTCACCACCTCCCTGAGAAATCCAAACTGATCCCCGGTTCCCCAGCAGCTGTTCCCTGGGATACAGCAGCACTCGCAGTGGCGCACTAAGACAATTTAAGGCGATGGCAGCCAGTTGCTGGCATTCGATTGCAGCTTAATTTAATTCGTCCGGCCGGGTCAGCCTCACTAAAAGAGGTTCGAAGTTCAACATTTCTCAAGAACTTTTTTCCGTGATGAAACTTGCACCTCTTCCGTACGGATAGCGACAGATAGTAACCGGACCTACACAAGGAAAGGAGTCTGTTAGATGTTGATCAAAGATTGCGTCCACCAAACCGCGGCCGGCGGTTTATCTCCTTGGACTTTTTTGAGCGTTGCAATTCGTTTCCGGAGTCCCTTCGCCGCCGTTGCGGGTTGCCTTGATATCTGCAGCTACGGCATCCCAGGCGCGATAGCACTCGTTTGCACGCTTACCGTCCTTGGAGATTCGTTTGCCTATCTCTTCGGAATTCCAATACCAGGCGCAGCAATTGGGATGATGATTCTGGTGGGTTTGTTTGCAGCACGCGGAGGACCAGATCAGGCATCCGCCATGGTTTTCGACGCGGCCACGCCCTATTTCCCGATGTTCTTCGTTCCCGCAGCGGTGGGTGTCATTTCCAGTGCGGAGGTTGTCGCAGCTGTATGGTTCCAGCTCGTTGTCGCAGTCGTTTTTGGCACCGCTGTGACCATCGTCGTCACCGGGATCATTGCTCAAGTGCTGCTGCACAAATCATTCGAGGATTGCGAAAAATGATGGATGTTATCTGGCAAATTCAGGATCATCACCTTTTCGGAATATCGGTCACGCTCGCTGCCTACGCTCTTTCATCTGCCATATGGAATCGCTTGGATAAGAATGCATTCTTCCACCCAGTCCTCGTTTCAACACTCTTCGTGGGCGCATTGTTAATCGCCACAGACATGCCCTACGAGAGTTATTTTCTCCAGGCTGAGCCACTGAATCTAGCACTCGGTGCCATCATCGTGTTGCTGGCGGTACCCTTTTACCGCCAGATGGGGGTGCTCCGCGAGTCGGCAAAGCCGATCTCTTGCGCTCTCGTCGTTGGTTCAGTCGTCGCGCTATTGTCCGCGCTCGCGTATTCGATCGCGATTGGTGCAGATCAAGAGCTGATCGCAACCATCGCGCCCAAATCTGCGACCACGGCTGTCGCCGTTCAATTATCGGAGCGTCTCGGGGGCATCCCCAGTTTGACAGCTGTTCTCGTCATATCAACCGGAATTGCTGGAGCGGTGTTAGGGCCGCCTTTGCTGGATGCCGTTGCCGTGACGAATCCGCGAGCAAGGGGCTTCGCACTTGGCCTTGCGGCACACGCCATTGGCACGGCACGCGCCTTTCAGATGTCTGAGACCGCAGGCGTGTTTGCCAGCATTGGGATGATCCTCAATGCATTGCTCATGATTTTACTTGTCCCTGCTGTTTTAGGTTTGGTTGGTGCCTGAGTTGAGAGTTCCACGTTCGAGACGTAGGAAATCAACTCTTCTGGAGGTCGATCATGAAGGATTCACCGGAGTCGTCGCACAAGCTGAACTCCATTGATCCATTACCACCTGCGGACATCGCAGCGCGAATTCTTGCAATTGGAGTTTCTAAGGCCCAGCTGTCGGTGAGGAGTCTTGTCCTGCTTGGACTTCTTGGGGGGGTATATATCGGCTTTGGCGGTGCGCTTGCAACGCTCGTTCTCACTGATAACAGCCTAGGGTTTGGTTTAAGCCGGTTTGTCGCCGGAATTGCCTTCAGCCTCGGGCTAATCATGCTCGTTGTCGGAGGCGGTGAACTTTATACAGGCAACAATCTAATGGTTGTCGCCTGTTCGAACCGCAGCATTTCCTGGTCTGCTGCAGTGCGCAACTGGATACTAATATATCCGGCGAATGCCGCCGGGGCCATTATTCTGGCTTATGCGATTTCTTCGTCCGGAATACTCGAGGGCGGCAACGTCAAAACAACCGCGATAAATATTGCTGAGGCAAAGGCTCAACTTAGCGCTTCGTCCGCGTTCGTGCGCGGCATCCTATGCAATATTCTCGTATGCATGGCTGTTTGGATGAGTACCAGCGCGCGGAGCGTGGAGGGCAAAGCCATTGCAATCATGCTCCCGGTTGGCGCCTTCGTTGCGCTTGGGTTCGAACATTGTATCGCGAATTTCTATCTCATCCCAATTGGGATGCTAAGTGGCGCACAGATCAACTTACAGGATTTCGTTTCGAACATCGCAATTGTGACAGCTGGTAACACACTTGGTGGCGCTTTCGTCGCTGCGGCCTACTACAATGTTTATTTGAGTGCCGCCCACAGAGACCAACTTCCTCCCCTCTGGAAATCGAATACGGTCATGATTGGAGCCCATACCCTTCGCCTCGCGGTTCGGTTAGCAATCGGCCTCGCGGGAGGGTCTGCACTCGCGATCATTTCAGCCGGGTGGCTCGCTTTTTTCAAGCTAAGTAGTTTCTAACCACAGCATGATAGAGCGGGTCCTGACCGGATTCGGCTGGTTCGAGTAGACCCACTCCGGTCAGGCAAGAAGTGATTGGTTATTGAAGCAATGACTTTATCGTAGATAATTCGGCGGTCGTCGCCGTGCAACGACCTTCCGCTTTCGTTACAATGAGCAGTCATTCGGTAGGGCTCAATCTTGATAGCCTTCGACGGAAGCAATAGCCCCTAGCGTCACGAACATGCAATGGTGTGTCCGCTATTCCTCGACAGCGGACATCAGTGTGCTCCGCAAAGCCACCAAAAGCGAGCCATCTCGCTCACCCACCAAACAACTCATCCGCCGCACTGGCCTGCGCCTTCTTCTTGGCCATCTCGGCTTCAACGCGCTCGACCTCGCCGTTGAGGGCTTCGATCCGCTCACTCAGCTCAGCAACACCGAGTGTCGAGAGATCATCACCGACCGTCACGGTCGCCGGTTTCTTTGTCGGTTCATCCCAATCCATGGCGCACCTCCGAAGCAATTCTCGCTGCTCTATCGTCTGACGCTCTGGCGGGCCGGGTCAAGACCAGCAAAAAACCAAAGCACTCGCGGTATGTTACCGGGCATCGCGTACCGTATCTTTGCACCGAGCTCCAACACCGGCTTGCCGAGTGTTGGGCCAGCAAAAAACTCCGCGACGCTTCCCCCACTTGCAACACCTGACCCTGGCTGGCATCCATTGCCAAGAAGTGCGCCCAGCGCGACCACGCCCACACTGAAGGAAACCTCCCATGCCCGACCTGCCCGCAAAGATGACCGCCATCCACGTCGACGGCAAAGGTGGGCCGGAAGTCCTGAAACCGGTTGAGATGGACGTTCCACAACCCGGCGAAGGACAGGTGTTG
>JAJFHK010000027.1 GCA_021775655.1 Filomicrobium sp.
GCCGGCAAAGTCATTACCACGATCGCGAAGGCTGTCGCGGCCCCAACGCGAGCGAACATCGAAAAATCAGTGCTCATATTGCCCCAACTCTTTTTCACGGTCCCCGACGTGTACTGGCTACCGACCCAATAACGCACATTCCAGAGTGCGGTTCACATCGCGCGAAGTCGTCGAATTCAGTTCGCCAAATGCGTCCAGCAACTCAGTTTCCCCTACACCGGCAAGGGAGTGAAGTCCGAACGTAGCCCCCAAGTTGTCTTGGATCATACGCCACTTTTGAACCGCCGCCTGACCAAAAAACAGTCGCCATATTGTTCGCTTTTTGAGCACGCGCGGTGAAGCGTTCTCTGGTACTTTGAATAGAGAGGTTGTGTCTTTAAGCTGCGTTCATGGATGCTCTACGGGACCTTTGGATGCTTGGTCCCACGAGCGTGCAGAGAGGTTCTAGGCCATGTGGTCCGCAGGCAACGGAAGACGAAAGCTGAATGACCCAAGCGCCGATGTAGAAGCCGAAACGGCGGTCCATCGGACTGACGAAAACGCTTTCGACGCTTCTCCATCAGACCCGCCAGCCGCGAATCCCTCGATCGATGAGCCTGTGTCGCAGGGATATGTTGGCGCGCTTCGCCAGCACGAATCAAAGAGCAATTCATCGCGAGAGCTTATCCACTCCGGCTTGCCGCAATCGACGGGTTATGAAGGCTCGATTCGTGCTGCTGCCACGTTCGGGGCCACCAAAGTCGGTGAAGACAAGAATCCAAACCTGATGGCCGTCGTGGTCTTGTCGTCGATCCTGGGCCTTGTGGCCTGTATCATTACACTGTCGATTGTCGCAGTGTTTGCCGGGCGGGTCTGAGGTCGTCCCTGTGTCCAATTTTGTCGGATTTCATTGAACTCCGTCGTTTGTTTCAAACCGTTTCAAAGGGTTTGACGCGACCGGCCTTCCGCGTCCCAGAAACCTTCACAATACCGGAAATAGCAGTGACCACCTTAATGTTGCGTGCGGATGATAGGTGCGTGGCCTTTTCTTCAAGGCTAAAGTTCATGAAAACTGGGGTCAGGGGTGCCTAGGCTACTTTTGTTTCCAACGATTAGTTAGTGCTGCCAGGATAATTATATCCCACAGTGGTCTGATGGTAGCAGCCGCCCGCCACGCGACAACCATCTGGGTCAGCGCTACAATCGTCTAACTCAGCCAAGCAATCAAAGCGTAGCGATTGAATGAACCTTCCAGACCTTCCACCCACCGAAACGTTTGCTCTGTTTCTTGATTTTGACGGCACGCTCGTGGAAATTGCCGAGCACCCAGATGCAGTCGCGCTCGACCATTCGACCAAAGCGGCGCTGTCGATACTTTCGAGCCGTCTCGGCAACGCACTTGCTATTATCACCGGTCGTGAAATCGAAGTTATCGATAAATTTATCGCCCCGCTGAAGCTGCCTGTTGCCGGAATTCATGGACTGACCCGCCGCGATGCCAACGGCGATGTTCCTGCAACTCTGCATGCAACCGCTGACTTCGTGGAAACACTAACGAAGCGGCTCTCTGCGCTTGCTGACCGGGAGGCCGGCTTGGTCCTGGAAGTCAAAGCTTCCAGCGTGGCACTGCATTATCGCGCGCGTCCTGAGTTAGAACAGCTATGTCTGGAGGTCTGCGAAAAAGCGATTGCAGGTTTGTCCGATGTTGAACTGAAGCGCGGAAAGATGGTGCTCGAAGCAAAGTCAAACACTGCCAATAAGGGGACGGCGATATTGGATTACATGACAGAGCCACCGTTCATTGGCCGGACGCCCTGGTTTGCAGGCGACGATGTTACGGACGAAGATGCATTCGAAGTTGTCAATCGACTCGATGGCGTGTCTATCAAGGTCGGCCCGGGAGATACTGTGGCGACATACCGTGCCGATAGCACCACCCAGTTCGTTAAATGGCTCACCGAAGGAGCCGAAAGAATACGCGCGGAGGCGAAAGTTTGAGCAGCCTGGACTTAGGCCTGATAGGCAATTGTTGTGTCAGTGCATTGGTGGACCAATCCGGCAAGATCGTCTGGTGCTGCTTGCCTCGGTTCGACGGCGATCCAGTTTTTCACACGCTTCTCAGCGATCAGCCGGGCGGACGCAAGCGAGGCGCATTCGCCATTGAGCTTGACGATCTGGTCGAGAGCACACAGTCATACATCGCCAACACCGCAATCCTTCGTACCGAGCTTCGGGGTCGAAGCGGCGCGATTGAAATCATCGACTTCATACCAAGATTCAAGTGGCGGGCTCGTTCATTTCGACCGCAGATGCTGGTGCGCCGGATACGGCCGTTGTCTGGCAGCCCGCGCATAAGAATCAGGATCGAACCCGAATTTTCGTACGGCACCGTTGCCCCATCGCAAACGTTTGGTTCCAATCACATTCGTTATTGCGGCAACGATCAAGTCCTGCGGCTGACGACGGATGCACCAATAGACTACGTGCGCGACAGCACACCCTTTATCGTCGACGAGGAAATCAATCTGATCTTCGGTCCGGACGAAACCTTGAGCGAAGGCGTTTATCAGACCGCCAAGAATTTCGAAGAGCGCACGAACTCCTACTGGAAGAACTGGTCGCACCGACTTGCGTTGCCATTCGAATGGCAGGACGCCGTCACGCGC
>JAJFHK010000261.1 GCA_021775655.1 Filomicrobium sp.
ATCGATCAAGCGGATGCGCTGGATCACAAGGTCGAAAGCCTGCTGCAGGCAAGGCAGAAGACGATCGATGACCTGAAAATTCGCGCGGAAGACGCAAATCGCAAACGCGAAGCGCTCAATGCCCAAGCGGAAAGCTTGCGAAACGTCATCACCGGACTTGAAGCGCGGCTCGACGAAGCGGCGGCTGAAGCGCGGAGCCAGCTTGGTTTTGAACCGGAATATGCCACGCTGGCGGAAAGGCTTTCGGATGGGCGTGACGTCCTCGCTCAGGCTGAAGAAAAAACGGATCAGGCAGAAAAGGACCGCCGCAGCAAGGGGGAGGTCTACGAAAACGACCCGTTATTTAGGTACCTGTGGAAGCGCAAATACGGCTCGGCGGACTACACGCCGCACTGGCTCATTCGCATCGGCGATGACTGGATCGCCCAACTGGTCGGGTATTCGCAAGCCCGCGGTAACTACACCATGCTCAACGAGATCCCCGACCGCCTGCGTGAGCACGTTTCGCGGCTTGGCGAAGACGTAACAACGGCGGAAGCGGAAGTGCACGCCCTCGTTGCCGAACGCATCAACAAAATCGCCGGCACCGACTTGACAGGTACCCTGGCAGATACGCGTAACCGTCAGGCAGAAACGAACAAAGCGCTGGAAGCAATCGAGGCAGAAATCGCTGAAATCACGCTGCAGCTTAATCGCTACGCAGAAGGGCTCGATCAGTCCTTCCAGAACGCCGTTGCCCTTTCTGCAGAATTCCTGGAGCAAGAGAGCTACCAAAGGCTGATCGTGATGGCGCGGCGGACGGTCGAACCGTCGGATGACACCATCGTTTCCCGTATCGGCGAGATCGATCGCAAGACGGTCGACCTCAAGCGCACGATCAATGAGCGCCGCAAGGACCTCGATAAGATCAGCGCCAAGCGTAAGGAACTGCTGGAAATCGCGGCCAAGTTCCGGCGCAATTATTACGATGACGATGCATCAGAATTCGAACTGGACGATATTGCTGGGGTCGCGCTCGAAGCACTCATTAAGGGCGTCATTACTGGTGCCGATTATTGGGCGCGCTCTCAGCGTCGCCACCAGTGGCGCGGGCGGCCCGCCGATCCATTCCGCAAACGCGCCGGCTTCCCACCCTTTGGCGGGGGCTGGGGCGGCAGCCGTCGCCGTGGCGGTGGCGGGTTCAAAACCGGTGGCGGATTTTAGGGGCGCTCGGGGGCTTGGTCCGGCGTCTAAATATCCATCCCGAGATGCTCAGCGACGGCAAACACGTCTTTATCGCCACGGCCACACATGTTCATCACAAGGATATTCTCTTGCGGCAGCGTCGGAGCAAGCTTGAGGACATGGGCCAAGGCGTGAGACGGTTCGAGGGCCGGGATGATCCCCTCGAGCTTGGCACACAGTTGGAATGCGTCGAGCGCTTCCTTATCCGTGATGGGAACATAAGTTACCCGGCCGGTATCTTTTAGCCAGGAATGCTCTGGGCCGACGCCTGGGTAATCAAGACCCGCGGAAATCGAGTGACCCTCCTGGATCTGACCTTCGCTGTCTTGCAACAGATAGGTGCGGTTGCCGTGCAGGACGCCAGGCGCTCCGCCGCTCATGGATGCAGCGTGACCGTTATAGACATCCACCCCGTGACCGCCAGCTTCGACGCCATAAATTGAAACGCTTTTGTCGTCGAGGAAGGGGTGGAACAATCCAATCGCATTTGAGCCACCGCCAATACAAGCAACGAGCGTGTCCGGCAGGCGGCCTTCACGTTCTTGCATCTGCTCGCGAAGTTCCTTGCCGATGACCGATTGGAAATCGCGGACCATCTCGGGATATGGGTGCGGGCCTGCTGCGGTACCGATGATGTAATAGGTATCCCGGACATTGGTGACCCAATCGCGAAGGGCTTCGTTCATGGCATCTTTCAGCGTGCCTGCGCCGGCGGTAACGGGGTTGATGCTTGCTCCCAGCATGTGCATGCGTACGACGTTCGGCTTTTGGCGCTCGACGTCGGTTGCGCCCATGTAGACTTCGCATGGCAGTCCGTAGCGGGCACAGACAGTTGCAACCGCGACACCGTGCTGCCCCGCGCCCGTCTCGGCAATGATGCGTGTTTTGCCCATACGCCGGGCAAGCAGGATTTGACCGAGGCAATTGTTGATCTTGTGCGAACCGGTGTGATTGAGTTCGTCGCGCTTGAAATAGATTTTCGCGCCGCCGGCCTCGCCCGATGTCTTTGATTCCTCGCGGATGTGTTCGGTCAGACGCTCTGCGAAATAGAGCGGGCTGGGACGGCCGGCGTAATGGGTATTGAGACCTTCGAGCTCTGCGGCAAATTCCGGATCAGCCTTGGCCGCCTCGTAGGCATCCTCTAGATCGAGGATCAGCGGCATCAGAGTTTCGGCAACGAAGCGCCCGCCGAACAATCCGAAGTGGCCGCGCTCGTCAGGACCAGTGCGGTAGCTGTTCGGATTTCGATCGGAGGTGGTGGCCATATCGATGGGCATTGCGGGCTCTTCTTTGTTGTTCGGTTTCGTTGTTCCGGCGAATACGTCCGTTCGCGGGCGCGCGCCATCATTTTCAATGTGTCACACGCTATTTTGCAGCAGTTTGGCTTACCTCACGCGCCGCGGCAATGAAACGCTCGACCATGGCAGGGTCTTTCTGCCCCGGTATTGACTCGACGCCGGAAGAAACGTCGACGACTGAA
>JAJFHK010000262.1 GCA_021775655.1 Filomicrobium sp.
AGAACCCCTTCGCCGAGCTCGCGCGTCTCAAATCGTCCCACAACGATACTCAGTAACAAACCGGTTGTTTCCGCCTCCTAAACCTTTATGTTTCCAGCCTTCCGGCGGGCGCGCCGGCGCCAAGGGTTCGCGCATATTCAATCGACATTCGCGCGCCCCAACACAGACAATGCAAAGAGGCCAGAACACCGCATGGTGGCACCGCGGACGATCGCGCTTGACGCAATGGGTGGCGACCATGGCCCCGGTGTCGTGGTACCCGGCGCTGCAATTTCGCATACTCGCCACCCGGCAATGAATTTCATATTGTTTGGTGACCAGAACGCAATCGCAGCACAGCTGGACAGCTACCCCTCACTGGCTTCGGCCTGTCGCATCCTCCACACCGACACTGTCATCGCCATGGATGCTAAGCCCAGCCAGGCCCTGCGGCGGGGCAAAGGCTCCAGCATGTGGGAAGCAATACAGGCTGTGAAAGACGGAGAAGCTCATGTCGCCGTATCAGCAGGCAACACCGGCGCATTGATGGCCATGTCGAAGCTGATATTGCGCCCGATGGCTGCCATCGAGCGACCGGCCATTGCCGCACTCTGGCCAACCATCAACTCAGAATCGATCGTCCTCGATGTTGGCGCCAATATCGGTGCGGATGCACGCCAGCTTTGCGATTTTGCCGTCATGGGCGCTGCGATGGCACGCGTCCTGTTCCACCTAGAAAATCCAACCGTTGGTCTTCTCAATGTTGGGGTTGAAGAGATCAAAGGGGTCGAGGAAGTCCGGCAGGCACACGCTTGGCTGAAACAAACCGAAGGCCTCCCGCTGGACTATCGTGGTTTCATTGAAGGTGACCAGATCGGCCAAGGCAGCGTCGACGTGGTAGTGGTGGAGGGCTTCGCTGGCAATATTGCCCTGAAAACTGCCGAAGGAACGGCCCGCCAAATCGGCCAATACCTGAAGGACGCCATGACCCGCACCTGGATTTCAAAAGCAGGTGCATACCTTGCCCGTGGCGGCTTCAAGGTCCTTCGCCACAAGATGGATCCGCGGCGCGTGAACGGTGGTACGTTCCTCGGTCTCAACGGTATTGCCATCAAGAGCCACGGGGGTACAGATGCGCTAGGCTTTGCCAGCGCAGTTGATCTTGGCTACGAAATGGCCCAGACCGGCCTAATCGAACGCCTTGCCGCCGACCTCGAGGCGTTCCATCATCGAATTGGGCAAAACGCCGCAGAATAGGCCTGCTTCGAAGGGTTCTACTCTTGAAGCACTTGCAATTGCTCGATCCGGCTGATTGAAGGGCGCACTCTAAGTAGTCCATGAATTAACGCAGCGGCCGGACTCGTTTGGCAGTGCCGGCTCAACTGAACCGGCAAAGCCGGCGGATAAGCCAAAGAGGATGAAGTGGCAGTCATTCGCTCGATGATCAGAGGTGTTGGAGCCCATGTCCCCGCAAAGGTCATGACCAACCACGACATTGCGAAATTCCTCGACACCAGTAACGAGTGGATCGTTGAACGCACCGGGATCCACCAACGCCACATTGCTGCCGACGGAGAAACGACTGCTGACCTTGGCGCCGCCGCAGCCCAGCAGGCACTTATCCGCTCCGGCATTGATCCTGTCGACATCGATCTAATCATCTGCGCAACGGCCACGCCAAACCGCACATTCCCCGCGACCGCAGTTCACATTCAAAGGCTGATGGGCGTCACCAAAGGGGCTGCCTTCGACATTCAGGCTGTCTGCTCAGGATTTATCTTTGCCATGGCCTGCGCGGACAATTTCCTAAAAGCCGGTCAGTCGCGCCGCGCCCTCGTCATCGGGGCCGAAACATTTTCGCGTATCGTCGACTGGGAAGACCGCGGCACCTGTGTGCTCTTCGGTGATGGCGCAGGCGCGGTCGTTCTCGAAGCCCAACCTCAGCACGGAGACCGCAACGACCGAGGGATTATCTCCTCTCGCCTGCGATCGGACGGCCGCTACGAAGATCTGCTCTTCGTTGACGGGGGCCCATCCTCGACCAAGACGGTCGGCCACCTGCGCATGAATGGCCGCGAGGTCTTCCGGCATGCTGTCCAGAAAATTTCAGGCGTTATCGAAGAAACATTGCTGGCCACCGGATACGCAGCGGACGAGATTGATCTGTTCGTGCCTCATCAGGCCAATAAGCGCATTCTCGACGGCATCGCCAAAAAGCTCGACGTACCAACTGAACGCATCGTTATGACCCTCGACAAACATGGCAACACCTCTGCCGCGTCAATTCCGCTTGCCTTAAATCACGCCTTCGAACAGCACCGCATTAAGGAAGGCGACCTCGTTTTGATGGAAGCCATGGGCGGTGGCCTGACCTGGGGCGCCCTGCTCGCCCGTTGGTAAACTCCCGGCACTCAACGTTGAGAGACCGGCGAAGTGATCAGATAATTTGGCGGCCGCGTCTGGATTGACGGATTATCGGGCAAAATCAGATGCTTGCAGAAATCCGGCATTGACCGCGATCAGCTTCCCATCTAGCATCCTGCCAAAATGGAAGCTCGGGGGAGGCCAAACCCATGACCGTAAAAACATTAACCCGCGCCGATCTGGCTGAAGCCGTCGTGCGTCAAGTCGGTCTACCGCGAAACGAGTCTCAAGAACTCGTCGAGCTTGTTTTGAAAGAAATTTCTAATTGCCTCGCAAGTGGTGAATCGGTGAAGCTTTCTTCATTCGGCTCATTCGGCATCCGCGAAAAAGGTGAGCGCATCGGTCGCAATCCGAAGACCGGCGAAGAAGTTCCAATTACACCCCGCAAAGTCCTGGTGTTCCGACCAAGTAACATTATGAAGGACCGCATCAACACCGGGATGCATCGTCCGAAAGCCGCCGAATAAGGGCGCGTTTTCGGCCGCAAACTTTACCCACTCGTGCGCCCTCACTAGTAAAAATTCCGTTGGTGCCGGCGGTGCCGCCGCGGCCCTGCCCCTATTCCAAAATATTTCTGAGGAATACTCGCCAACCCCTTGTTCAACGAGGGATTGATCGTGGTTTACTCGGAACAGAACGTTCGGCTGAGTCGAACTGGCGTCCCACAACACCGCCGCTGCTTTTAGACCCGCAGAATCCGCGTTCGCACACCTTCATGGCGCACGAGCTGCGTCTGTAAATTCGCTTACGGACAACATGCACCAGAACCGACTGTGCCAATTCCGTCCGACCCCCAACGCCTAAGCAGGATGCAAGATGAGCAAGGCGCCAACGGCCTTCAGGACCATCAGCGAAGTCTCCGACGAACTCGATGTGCCCAAACATGTACTTCGATTCTGGGAAATGAAATTTCCTCAGATCAAACCTATGAAGCGCGGTGGCGGCCGGCGTTATTACCGCCCCGAGGACATGTCGCTACTAAAGGGCATCTGCCACCTCCTTCACGCCGAGGCATACACAATAAAAGGCGTACAAAAAATCTTGCGCGAGCGCGGCGTCGATACCGTTAAGGAAATGGGTGACCGCAAGCCTTCAAAAAAATCCGCCAGCAAATCCCGCTCAAAGAGTGAGGCAACCGCCGCAACATCGAAGAAAGCAGCCAAACCAATCTCAAAGAGGCCCGCGAAGGGACAAAAACCAACTGCATCAAAGTCGCCAGCACGCGCACGCAAAGACCCCACCTCGGTGGGGTCCGATGCCGCAATTGTCGATGCACTCAGCAAGGCGATCCAAGAACTACAGGCCTGCCGGTCCACCCTCATGGGCACTCCGCCTACGAAAGCTCGCCGGACCCGCGCCGCCGGCCAGACCCAGCGTTAAAAACCAGTCACGACGACAGACATTGACCCTTCGCGACGAAACAGGCAGAACAAGCTTCCCGCACCTAGCGGGGAGCGTCGGAGCGTAGCGCAGCCTGGTTAGCGCACCAGTCTGGGGGACTGGGGGTCGGGAGTTCAAATCTCCCCGCTCCGACCATTTGATTTCACCACCTCACATTGCCGCCCAATTAGTCTCGGCGGTCACCATGCGAAAGTGACCAAGGCCGGGCAACCACCATACCGCCCAAGCAGGTCGGCGACCTCCAAGCGATCCAAATATCAATAATTCAACGCAAGTGGGCAGAACCGGCCTCACCTGACCGGTCGACCACTGAACGCCCATCCAGTTCGTGCAGCAAATAGAGCGGCGTCTTCTCCGTGATGGGCTCCTGCTTCCCCTTGCGCAGATCAAGTGCGACAGCCGTCATGACCTGCACGGGCACCGAACCAATTGTCGCCATGTATGGACGATGCACATGTCCGCAAAACACACTCATCACATTGCCATGCTGAGCGATCGTTTCTGACAGGGCCTCAGCGTTTTGCCTGCTGACGAATTGAAAAGGGTCTGGAATAGTCGACACTTCAAATGTGGGATGGTGCATGAATATTGCAGTCGGTCGCTCCGGTTCGGCGTCGAGCATATGTTTCAAGTTATCGAGACGATCCAGGCAAAAATCACCCTTATTGCTTTTCTCACTTAACGTATCGAGGCAAACAATTCTAACTTCAAAATTTTCAACGGCGTATTGTGCAAATGGAAACCCTGCTCGTCGACTCCCACAATGCGGAAAGGCTTCAATCAACGCATCGCGATTATCTTTATTCCCTGTCAGCACGAACCAAGGGACTTTGAGTTGCTGAAGGAGAGTCCGGGCAACCGCATATTCTTCCGGCAATCCATTATGCGAAACGTCACCGGTGTGAATGACGAGGTCAGGAAGTGGGTGGAGATTGTTGATTTGTCCGACGCAGCGCTCAAGATCCGCAGCCCGCGATGGAACCTCGAGAGTAATGTGTGTGTCGGTGATTTGGGCTACGCGCATAGAATTTGAATCGCCTTCTTAAGCCCCCCACGAGGCGTAGAGCAATTGCGAAACGGATCCCTAGACGAGCAGCACCAATTTCACCACCCTCACCATTGCCGCAGCAGACAATTGCACCCCTCAAAGACCT
>JAJFHK010000263.1 GCA_021775655.1 Filomicrobium sp.
TCGGCGTCGACCGAGAAGCCCCCGTTGGATTCCGCGCTATCCGCCTAAGTTTCAATTTAGACGGCGAACTCAGTGAAGAACAGATCGCCACGCTCGCCAAACTCACCGAGCGCTACTGCGTGGTCTACCAATCGATCCGCCAAGGCATTGCGATTGACACAAATTTTTCACAGCGCACCGCAGACTAAAACAAGCAGTCAGATCCCCAGAACCCGCCGACGCTTGCGCACCGACATGTGCCCACCAACACTTCAGCACACTGCACAGCTAGGCGCGACGTAGGTTGTAGATGTTCAAGCCGCTAAATCCGGCTGCCTGACCGGCAACACTTTCCAACTCACGGGTCTGAGCAGCAAGCCACCGCTCGACATTCCTCTTGCTTGCGGGCATTGTGCGCCCAACGGGTGCAATCGACGAGGGAGAGACCAAAGTGTTCGGGCGTAACAATCAGGATCAAAGAACTTCGGTTCAAAACGCCGCAGCTGCCCCGCCGGCTCAACCCGCTCCAGCTCCCACTCCCACCGCACCGCCAGTTTCGGCGGCAGCCTCGATCGGAGAGTCGGTTATCGGCGAAGATCTTTCCATCGTCGGCGAAAAAATTACGGTCATCTCTCAGAGCCGCGTCAAAGTGAATGGCACCATTCAAGGCGACGTCAACGGCCAGGAAGTTATTGTCGGCCCAAGTGGCCACGTGATCGGAACAGTTACGGCAAATTACATTCAGGTCGATGGCGTGATAAATGGCGCTTTACGCGGCGCTTCGGTGACGCTGATGCCGAGCGCCCGCGTCGATGGCGACATCTTCCACCAGAAACTCGCTATTTCCGAGGGCGCACAGTTCGACGGTCGTGTCCGGCGTCCACAGGACTCGTCCGAGATTACGCCAAACCTTGACGCTGAGTCCTTGAAAGGATCCAGCGGCCAAAGTTGAATCGCTCTAAAACGGTCCACGCCTCGGCAGCACAGAATCACAAATGTGCTGAACGCGAATGTCCCAGCCGATGAATTGGCACACTTCCCTTTTTTTATTGGGGTTGTTGAGAATCTCACGCGCGGCGACCCGGACGCCGAATTCATGGGCAACCTTCGCCAAATACAGATCCTGACAATAAGGGGTCCCAAGCCGCTGGCCCTTTAGTATCCTAAATCCTTTGTCGCAAACGATCCGTGCCTCGGCAGATCCTGAACCAATTGCCATTGCACCGACCCAGACAAGCGCTGCCGATGTTAACGCGAATATTCTTGTCATCGGTCTCTCCCGCCCCACCATATTTGGAGCCTGCATTTTTCAGATGAGCCAGCTGATCGCAAACGAAGCGACGGCGCTAACTATTAGCGTCACAATGACACCGGCATGAAGCCGGAACAAGACGAACCCGGCAAGAACCGCCAACAGTGCAGCACGCCAATCGAGTGTTTCCGGCAACGGAATGTCGAGCGAAAGCGGTCCAGCATTGAATGCGGCGAAATCCGAGAAAAGCACCTTCAGACCGAACCATATACTCAGGTTCAAGATCACACCCACGACGGCTGCCGTCACTCCTGACAACGCCGCTTGCGCGTGCTGCATCTTTTGCAAACGTTCGACGTAGGGCGCACCAGCAAAGATCCACAGGAAACATGGCGCAAACGTCGCCCACAGCGCCACAACAGCGCCCGCAATCCCCATCAGAAATGCCTGCCCGCCACCAACCTTGAACGCTGCCAGAAACCCGACAAACTCCGTGACCAGGATGAGCGGTCCAAGCGTCGTTTCGGCAAGCCCCAGCCCATCGACCATCTCTCCTGCATCAAGCCAGCCGTAGCCTTGCACAACTTCCTGCGCCATGTACGCCAACACGGCATACGCGCCTCCGAAGGTCACGACCGCAAGCTTTGAGAAAAACACGCCGATCTTTACGAGGATATGATCGCTACCAAGCATCAACCAAAGCAGCGCTATCGGAACGAGCCAGATCAAAAGCCAGGTTGCAATCGTTGCGAGAGTACCAGACGCCATCGCCGCGCCTTGAGACACTCCCTGTCCGGCCAGCGCATCATCTGATTCAGCTACAGGCCCAGCGCGCCACGCGATCAGCGCTCCGGCAAATGCCGCGACAATGATAACGATCGGGAACGGCACCTGGAAAAAGAACAGCGCGACGAAGGCCAAAGCGGCGATTCCCCAATGCGCGCTGGTCTTGAGCGCCTTGCGTCCAACCTTCAATAGCGCCTCGAGAACGATTGCCAGGACAGCGGCTTTAACACCGAGAAACAAGACTTCCATCGCCGGTAGCGCGCCGTAGAACGCATAAAGGCTGGCCAGCCCGACCATGAGCAATGCGCCCGGAACGACGAAGGCCAAACCCGCCGCCAGCCCGCCAACGACGCCGTGCATCCGCCAGCCTGCGTACGTCGCAAGCTGCATCGCTTCAGGCCCGGGGAGCAGCATGCAGAAGTTGAGCGCACTCAAGAACGACTTTTCGCCAAGCCAACGCTTCTCGTCGACAAGTATCCGGTGCATCAGAGCAATCTGTGCGGCCGGACCGCCAAACGAAAGGAAACCGATTTTCAACCAGACGCCCAACGCCTCGCGAAATTCGACTCCCTTACTCCCCTGCGTTTGGTCCGCTTCCATCGCGATCCCCAGCCTCCCAACGAACCGAGACACCACTTAGCCGCCATCGACTTACATAGGAAGCTGAATTGGTCGAGTTATTCGTGCCCGCTGCACACCGCTCAGAATGCTGCGCCGCACTTTGGAAATCACGCCGACTTATTCGCAAGTGCGAGACAAGCTGCGACCTGCCGTCACGGTCAGCTCACGCCCAATTCAAAAAAAGCCTTACGATTCAATTATCAGCCACAATGTCTGAAACAAAAATCACAATATACAGAGTTGACGTCCACTATTTCCGGGTGTTGCTTCCCGCGGCCAGACGAAGGCGGCTCGCGTGATGCGGCCACCTTCCTCGATTAGCACGACGGCAGATAGGTTTCTGGCTTTGTGCTGCGGTTTGAATTGAAGCTCTCAGTCTGTAGTTCGAGCAGACACAGCTCCACCGACTTGATTTCATCAGCCACCGGATCAAACGTCCGGCGGACGGGAAGCATGTTGCGCCGCAGCAATGCCGTACACGCAGGGAGAATATCATGCGCACGATGATCGTCGCACTTGTTGCTTTGTTGACGTTTGGTTCGGTAGCTGCGCAGGCAGCATCCGGTAAATGGCGCTGCCACGGGCCGTCTTACGCCTGCAACGACAACGCCTATAAGGCTGTGAAGAAGAACACCTACCGTAAGAGGGCCACCAATAAGAAGCGCTACGCGAAGAAGACCTACTCGAAGAATCGTTATTCGAAGAAGGGCTATTCGACGTCCAAAAAGCGAAACGCCAAGCGTGCGTACCGCAAGTCGAAAAAGTACGCCAAACGCAAGTACTCCAAGAAGCGCTACTCGGGTCGCGGCACACTTTACGGCAAGGCTTCCTACTACTGGCAGCCACAGCGCGTTGCTTCCGGCGGCTGGTTCAACCCTAAGGCAATGACCGCCGCTCACAAATCGCTGCCATTCGGCACACGCGTGCGCGTTACCAATAAGCACAATGGCCGCTCGGTAACCGTCCGTATCAACGACCGCGGACCATACATCAAGGGCCGCATCATCGACTTGTCGAAAGCAGCCGCCTACAAGATCGGCATGCAGAACGCCGGTGTCGTTCCAGTCACCGTAACGGTCCTCGGCCGCAGCTGAGATTTATAATCGACGGTCCGCTAGCGCGGACCGCACGCGATTGTCGTTCTAAAATACTGAAGGCCGCTGGCACCCGCCGGCGGCCTTTATTCGTGTCACCTGGTCGACCTGAAACGCAGAAATGGAACGCCGGCTGGCGGTCTCGAAACCAGCCGGCGCCCCGAGCCTGCCAACCGGTCCGAAACGGTCGA
>JAJFHK010000264.1 GCA_021775655.1 Filomicrobium sp.
CCGCGCTCTATTGGCCGAAGAATTTGCCGAACTTGCCAATGCCCCGGATTTTACCGCTGCAATCCAGGCACTCGGTGAGCACTATGTCGTCGACGAACCCCAGTATAAGCGCATTCTCAACCTTGAAATTGCCGCTGAAGCAACCCGCAATGAAAAGATCTCCGAACTGTTCCTGGCCTGCGACCGCTTCGTCATAGACAGCTTTACAGAACTGATTGATCGCGCCGCCCGTGAAGGCCGCATCAATCCGGTTGGCGATCCCCACATCATGGCGCAAACGCTGTGCATCATTGGCGAAGGCATGTTCTGGCGCCGCGCTGTCGACCCGAAGTTTAACGGCCGCGAGTTAATGAGTTCGGTGATGACTGCCGTCACTGCCCTCCTAAATCCGCCACATCCGAACGCACCGTCAAGTCACGAAGGCGATAGGAATTCCAAGCTCCTGGAGGAGCAGTCATGAAAAAGTGGATCTTCTTCGCCGTAATAATTCTGGTGAGTGCCTCGTTGGGATATCTGCATCATTCCGGAAACCTTGACTTAAAAACCGAGCTTGAGCAGGTCGCAAAAAAAGCACGCGAATTAGCTTCGAACCTGGCAAAGGACGAAGCACATGCGGCCCCAGGGGACGAAGCCCATCGCGCGCACGACGCAGTCCGCACGGCGGTAGCACCCGCAGTCTCCGTAGCAACCGCTGTTCCTCGCTCATTTGTCGAGCGCATCATGGTGACAGGCTCGCTTGTCGCACGTGAAGAGATTCTGATTGCTCCCGAAGTAGAAGGTCTTCGCGTGGTTACGCTCGAGGTTGAAGCTGGCGACACGGTCGCTAAAGGTCAGGTCCTCGCAACCCTTGAACGCGAAACGCTAGAAGCAAAGAAAGCCCAGACTGAAGCCAGCCTGCAGCGCGCCGAAGCTGCAATCGCTCAAGCAAAAAGCCGGATTGCCCAGGCTGAAGCAACGCTCGAAGAAGCCGAGGCCCAGTTGGCCAGGGCCGAACCGCTGCGCAAGAGCAAGTATCTATCCGAGTCCGTTTACGATCAGCGCAAAGCCGCAGCCCGCACGGCGCAGGCTCAACTGACAACGTCACGAGACGGCGTACTCGTCGCCGAAGCCGACAAAGCCCAAATCGAAGCCCAGTTGCGTGAGTTGAATTGGAATTTGACAAGGACAGAAATCAGAGCCCCTGCCGACGGCCTTATTACGCGCCGTTCCGCCCGCATCGGCGATGTCGCTTCCGGAACCAAGTCCCCGATGTTCATCCTCGCGCGTGACGGCAACATAGAACTTGAAGCCTACGTCACCGAGCCCAAACTCGCACGTATCGCTACGGGTCAAAAAGCCGAAGTCGAGATTGCCGGAGCAGGCGCTGTCGACGGCGAAGTACGCCTTGTTTCTCCAGAAATCGACCGCACCACGCGGCTCGGCAACGTACGAATATTCCTGGGCAAGGGCCGACATCTAAGGGTTGGCGCCTTCGGCCGTGGAACACTGGTCGTTGCGAAAAGCAGCGGGCTTTCGGTTCCCCTATCCGCAATCCTGTTCGACAACGGCGAAGCCTTCGTCCAGAAGGTCAAGGACGGAAAGATTGCAACAGCCCCCGTAACACGCGGACTGACTTCGGGAGATGCGATCGAGATCAAGGCCGGGATTGAAGAAGGCGACGTTGTCGTTGCTCGAGCCGGAACATTTCTTCGTAGCGGTGATGCAGTGCGGCCTGTAGGCTCACCAACATCTGTGAGCGAGGCCAACTGATGAATGTTTCAGCTTGGGCCATCCGCCAGCCGATCCCTTCGCTCGTCCTGTTTCTCGTGCTGATCGTACTGGGTTGGCTGAGTTTCAACACCCTGCCGGTTACCCGCTTTCCGAATATTGACGTCCCGGTCATCCAGGTCTTAGTCACCCAGTCCGGTGCCGCACCTGCAGAACTCGAAACCCAGGTCGCAAAGAAGATTGAAGATGCTATCGCCGGCGTCACCGGGGTAAAGCACCAAACCTCGACACTTACCGAAGGCTCTTCCGTGTCGACGGTCGAGTTTCGCCTCGAAGTCGACGCCGACCGTGCGCTAAACGACGTCAAGGACGCGGTCGCCCGTATCCGTACCGATTTGCCACGCACTATTGACGAACCGATCATCCAACGCATCGAGATCGAAGGTCTTCCGATCGTTACTTACGCGGTGCGTTTGCCCTCAATGACGATTGAGGAATTATCGTGGTTCGTCGACGACACAATCAAGCGCCGATTGCAAAGTGTTTCCGGCGTCTCTGCTGTCGACCGCATCGGCGGCGTACTGCGCGAAATCCACGTCACGCTAGACCCCGACCGGCTTCTATCGCTTGGCATCACGGCCGGTGACATTAACGCCCAATTGCGTGCAACCAACATCGATCTGGCAGGCGGACGCGGTGAAATCGCTGACCGCGAACAGGCAATCCGAACGCTGGCCGGCAAGAAGACAGTCGCCGATCTTGCGGCCACCTCCATTGCACTACCGGGTGGACGCAACATCCGCCTCGATGAAATCGGTACTGTCAGCGACACCTGGGAAGAGCCGCGAACTTTTGCCGAGTTGGACGGAGAATCCGTCGTCGCTTTTGCGGTCTCCCGCGGCAAGGGCGAAAGCGACCTTACCGTCTCGCGAGCCGTCACTAAGGAAATCGAAGCGCTCACCAACGACTACCCAGATGCTAAGATCGAACGTATCGACAATACCGTCGACAATACGGTCGGCACCTACGAAGCCACGATGAAGACGCTGCTCGAAGGCGCAGCCCTTGCCGTATTCGTTGTGTTCCTCTTCCTGCGCGATCTTCGAGCAACCGTCGTAGCAGCGATTGCACTGCCACTCTCGATCATCCCGGCCTTTTGGGCCATGAGTGCAGCCGACTTTTCGCTGAACCTCGTATCGCTTCTCGCCATCACGATCGTCACCGGTATTCTCGTCGACGACGCCATCGTTGAGATCGAGAATATCGTGCGCCACACGCGAATGGGAAAATCCGCATACCGTGCCGCTCTGGAAGCTGCCGACGAAATCGGCCTCGCGGTTATTGCCATTACCGTGACGATCATCGCCGTGTTTGTGCCCGTTAGTTTCATGGGCGGTATTGCCGGGCAGTATTTTAAGCAATTCGGACTGACCGTCGCATTCGCAGTCTTCTTCTCGCTTCTCGTGGCACGACTCATAACACCCCTTCTTGCCGCCTACTTCATGAAAAAGGCCGAGCCCGAACACAAAGAAGGCTGGATGATCAAAGCCTACACGCGCATCGTCGGCTGGACCGTCCGCCACAGCAAAGTCTCCGTGTTGATCGGAATTATGATCTTCACAGGATCGATTGGTTCCTTTTATCTTCTACCTTCGGGCTTCCTGCCGACAGAAGACGTTGGACGCTCGCTCTTAGGCGTCGAATTGCCACCCGGTTCGCGTGTCGAGGATACACGCGACGTCACATCCAAGATCGCCGAACGAATCAAGAAGAATCCGAATGTACGCAGTGTATTCGTCAATGGCGGCACAATCCTTGGATCGGGCGCCGAGGTCCGCAAGGCGACGCTGATCGTCAACCTGACAGACAAGTCCAAACGCAAGCTTTCCCAGGCTGAAATTCAGGAAGAGATCGGCCGCGACCTCGCTGACATTCCCGATATCCGTTATTGGTTCATGCAGGATAACGGCCAGCGCCAATTCCAACTCGTCGTCAGCGGTTCCAACGCCGCCGAGGTTGACCGCGTCGGCGCCGAATTGACAAGCCAGGCCAAGCGTATCCCGACACTGTTGAATGTCGTCTCGACAGCCGAACTCGACCGCCCCGAATTGCGCGTCTATCCCAAGACCGAAATTGCAGCCGATCTTGGCGTTTCCACACAGGAGATTTCGGAAGCGGTACGCGTAGCAACCATTGGCGACATCGGCGCCAACCTTGCCAAGTTCGACGTCGGCGATCGCCAGGTGCCGATTCGCGTCAAGCTGCCTGACACCGCACGCTCTGATCGTCAGCTCCTCGAAAATCTAATGGTGTCGACGGCGGCCGGCCGTTCGGTGCCACTCTCAACGGTTGCAAATTTCGAACTATCCCAGGGTCCCACTGCAATTGATCGCTACGACCGCAACCGGCGCATTCTGATTGGCGCAGACCTTGTCGGTGAAACTCCGCTCGGCAACGCAGTTCAGGAGGTGCTGGCTCTGCCGGCAGCAAAGAACCTGCCCGCTGGCGTCGAGGTGAAGCAGTTCGGCGATGCCGAGATTATGGTCGAGGTGTTCGAAGGCTTTGCAAAGGCGATGGGCGCCGGTCTGATGATGGTCTATGCCGTCCTCGTCCTGCTGTTTTCAAGTTTTCTTCAGCCGGTAACAATACTGTTCTCGCTGCCGCTGTCGATTGGTGGCGCCATCGTCGCTCTTGCACTGACCGGCAATCCGATCAGTTTGCCCGTCGTCATCGGCATACTCATGCTGATGGGTATTGTTACAAAAAACGCAATTATGCTGGTCGACTTTTCTGTCGAAGAAGTCAAAGCAGGCGTCCCGCGCAACGAAGCCATCATCGACGCAGGCCGCAAGCGTGCCCGCCCCATCGTCATGACGACAATCGCCATGGTCGGAGGAATGGTGCCGTCCGCTCTGGCGCTGGACGCTGGCGGCGAATTCCGCTCGCCAATGGCAATCGCAGTGATCGGCGGCCTCATCTCATCAACTGTCTTATCGCTGCTGTTCGTTCCAGCCGTCTACGTTCTCATGGACGATGTCGGCCGGCTGACCTGGAGGATTTTTGCACCGTTCGTCGGCAAAGCTGACGAGCCAGGCGAGCCGGCAACCGCAACAGTGGCAAAGAAGATCCCGGCGGCTGACAGCACTGCACCAGCCGAATAGTATCCAGAAAGGAAATTCATCGCCCTAGAATCCGTGGGCAATGATTCTTGCTGCGGTCTAAATACAGTCTTAGTCTCGCCTTCCCCCATTTCAGACCGGAGGCGCTCGCCATGTTTGACGCAAAAAGTATCCTTGAGTCGCTTGTCAACGGAGGCCAGCGCGGCGGCGCTTCTGTCTCTGGCAAGCAAGGTGACCCACTAAGTGACTTGCTCGGTGGCAAGGGCGGCGGTGGATTAGGAGATCTCCTTCGCAATATGGTCCCGTCGGACGACGGCCCCAGCAGCAGCGGAGCCCAGGGCGATCCGCTCCGGGATTTGCTTGGCAAGCTTGGCGGTGGCCAGTCCGGCAAGCAAAGCTCCGGCAGTAGCGACGGTGGCAGCACAGGTGGTTTCAACCTCGATGACCTGCTCGGCAAACTCGGTCAGCCATCAAGTGGAGGCGGTGCCAAAACCAGCGGTGGCCATAGCCCCTCCAGCATCACTGACGTGCTCGGTGATCTCCTTAAACAAGCCAAAGAAGGCACAACGGAAGGTGCGCGCAAAATAGACGGCGCCACCGGTGCCAGCGACAAGATGGGCGACCTCTCACGCCAACTCTCAGGCAAATCACCGGAAGAATTATTAAAGGCGCTGCAGGACCTCATCTCAAACAACAAACTCGGTGCGGGTGCTGCCCTCGGCGGCCTCGGCGCTCTGATCTTTGGCACGCAGACCGGCCGGTCGGCAGCTGTAACGGCTGCAAAGCTGGGGGCGCTCGCCCTGATCGGCGGCCTCGCTTACAAGGCCTACCAAAATTATCAGACCGGTGGTTCAACCGACGCGGCGGCAAAGGGCGATATCGAGTTGCCGCCAACAGGTTCAGGCTTCGAGCCCGCTACAGTCTCAAACGATGACGCAATCCTGATGATCCGCGCCATGATTGCCGCTGCCGCCGCCGATGGCCGCATCGATGGTGAAGAACAGCAACGCATTTTGGATAGCATGCAACAAGGTAGCGGTGAACTGGAAGCCGGTGCCGAAGAGTTCCTCGCAGGCGAGCTAAACGCACCGGCCTCTCCTCAGGCGATCGCCGCAGCCGTCGGATCAAAGGAGCAAGCCGCCAAGATTTACGCAGCAGCCCGCATAGCCGTCGATCCCGATACCCGTGGCGAACAACAATTCCTCCACGACCTGGCGCGGCATCTCGGCATCGACAAGGATCTCGCGCAGCACATCAACGCAGCAGCTCGCAGTAGCTAATCGGTCGCAATACCACTCCATAAATAGAAAACCCCGGACTGGGACGTCCGGGGTTTTCTTTGTTATTGAACTGCTGCCAGGTTCTCCCGGCAGTTATCACAGCAAGTCCAATACCTGATCAGACCTTGGTAGCAATCGACGCAGACTTACGCGCTTCCGCCTCCTGGCGATGGAAGAATACGTCGACCCGCATCCCCGTCAGAAGCGGCGGCACGCCATCGAGATCTACGACGACTTCCAAAACGTCGACATCGTTAGGGCGTCGCGGACCACGAGAGGCGATCCGCGGGCTGCCTAGTGCACCGGAAATTTCCTTGACGACCCCTTCGAACTGCTTGTCGGGAAAAGCATCAGCTTTCACTACGACCTTTTGGCCGATCTGTACCTTGGCGACATCGCGTTCTTCGACTTCGGCACGCACGCGCATTTTGCTCAAATCACCGAAGACCGCCACAGGTGATGCTGGACCTGGTGCCGCGGTTTCACCAACCCGAGAAAAAACGTTCAACACGTTGCCATCGAATGGAGCGCGGATACGAGTTTTTTCGAAAGCCTCTTCGGCGAGTGCCAGATCTGCCATTGCGATCGTCAAAGACGTATCAAGGCGGCCCGGCAGTGGCATGTCAGCTTTCGCATTGACTTTTGCCAGCTTGGATTGAGCGTCTTTCAGGCGCTGTTCGGCCGTGTCAACAGCGTCGCGAGCAGCCGTGACATCGCTTTCACGGGCATCGCCGCTACGCTTCAGTTCGACAGTTTCATCAAGCGCCCGCCAGGCGGCAAACCTTTCACGCTGCGCATCAGAAACATCGTCTTCTGCTTCACGCCTCTCCAGGGACAAGCCTGTGACCTCTTCGTCCGCGCGTTCCAGCTTGCGAACATCTGCTTCTGCGGCCGCAGCCCTTATCCGTTGCAGCGCTTCCTTGTCGTCAAGTTGAACGAGCACATCGCCCTTGGCAACGCGCTCGCCAATTGCAACCGGAACCTGTGTGATCCGCCCACCTATCAAAGAGGTGACATGGACCGCGCCTGAAGCTGGCTCCACGCGGCCTGTAGCCGAGGCAGCCCAACGTGGGCGGGGAACTTCATTTGCACCCTGAGCCTCCGCAGCATTCCCAACAAACAAGGAATACCTATCATTCGAGTGGCTGCTGCCATCCATTGAGCTGAATAGAACTCCCGCCGCGATGGTCACGGCAATCAGGACTGTCGAAAAAGTCGAGTCGATCTTAGGCATGCGCTTTTCGCCTCTTAGTGAGATCGGTGATTTCTGGCGCGTCGAGACCTTCGGGCCTGCGTTCTTCGCCAACGATAAGCCCATCTTCGATACGCACGACGCGGTCGGCAAAGGGCAGGGTTCTCGGATCGTGTGTCACGGCCAGGACACTGCGGTCCTGCTCGTGCGCGATCCGTGCAAGAAGTTCCATAACGGCATTGCCGTTCTCGCCGTCGAGCGCAGCCGTCGGCTCATCGGCCAGCACGATCAAGGGCGAGGAAACGATCGCGCGAGCAACCGCAACCCGCTGTTGCTCTCCGCCGGACAGATTGCCTGGAAAGTTGCGCAATCTTTGGCCAAGCCCAACTTCGCGCAAAACTTCCTCACATCGGCGTGCCGCCTCGTAACCTTTCTGCCCACGTACATCGAGCGCGATACGAACATTTTCAAGGGCCGAAAGCGTCGGAAAAAGGTTGTAAGACTGGAAGATAAACCCGATGTGATCGCGCCTGAGAACCGCCAGTTCATCGGGAGAGAGCTTAGCGGTGTTCGTGCCTGCAATTGATAGTTCACCCTCGGTCGGCGACATGATGCAGCCAAGAATTGACAAAAGCGTTGTCTTGCCGCTGCCCGATGGCCCCATTAGCAAAGTCAGTTCGCCAGGAACGAGCCGCAGGTCAACGCCCTTCAACGCCATCACCGTGCCGGCGCCACGGCCGAGTTCCTTGACGATGCCCGTCGCGGCCAAAACAGTTTCTTGATTTTTCTCGGGGGCGGCGGGCGCCTCGGTTTTCTTCTTTGTCATCGGCTGAACACCGTCGCTGGATCGATCTTCGTCACCTTGACGATGGCCGAGACGGCGGAGATCGCACACATAAACACTGTGACCGTGAAGAGTCCGGCGGCCAGTTGCGGCGTCATCACAATCGGCAGCGGCGTCGATTGGCTGGCCAGCACAATCAGCAATGCCAACACCATGCCGAGAAGATAGCCGATCACTGCACTTAGTCCTGCCTGCGTCAGGATCACTTTGTGTATGTAGCCCGACGACGACCCCAATGCACGCAGCGTCGCGAATTCATTGATGTGATCTTTCGTGCTGGAATAGAGCGTCTGCGCGACAATCACGGTTCCAACGAGAATGCCAAGCAACGCACCGCCAATCAGCGCAACACCGGCACCGGTCCGGAACAGCCACTGACGCAGGCTGCGCTGTCGGAATTCGGCTTTCGTTAGAACTTCCGCACCTTCAAGCCGACTCAAAAGATTATTTCGGACCTTCTCGATGTCCTGGTCGGGATATACTTTCACCAAATGGAATGTCGCAAGGTCAGAGCCCGGTGCACCAACTAGTGATCGGGCACGCGACAGCGGCATGTATACATATGGCGATTGTGTAAATGAACGGATACCTGAGGTGAGCGCGCCAACTTTAACACGCCCATTACCGATTTGGGCCGTACTCCCAATGCCGTCGACTCCAAGATCCTTAAGGTAGGTACTGTCAACGGCAATCGAATCCGGCGCCTTGATATCTTCCCAAGTCCCCGTCGTAAGCGACAACGGCTCCACCGCGCCTTCTTCGGCATCGGTTCCAACCACCACGACGCGTGTCGAACCTCCTGCGGGCTTGCGCCATTCCTGGAAGCGCACGACAAGCGGCGTCACGCGGGCTACGCCTTCGGTCGCCAACGCTTGGTGACGCTCACGTGAGCCCATCAGCATCCCGCCATCTTCAAAGCTCTTGGCCCCAAACGGCATGACCCACAGATCGGCATCGGCATGATCGATATTCGCCGTTATCATCCGGCTTGCACCCAGATACAGTCCGAGTTGAACCGCCACGAGGACTATAGAGAACAAAATGCCAACCAACGTCACCGTAAGCCGGACCCGGTCATGGAATAGATTTCGGAAGGCAAGCGTAAAGATCATTGGTGGACCTGACTTTTCACTTGTAACTTTGGATGGCAATGCAAAGCACCGCCTTAGAGAGCTAACTTATGGAGCGCTATTGGGCGAACCGGCACTTTAAAACGCCTCGGACTTCGAAATGGCCATACACCACGTTTACTCTAGCGAGTACATGAGGCGTTCTATCACAAGCCTGCTTTCGTAAGGTTAATAATAGGCCAATACAGTGTTATTTTGGAACAATTCAATGAACTGCGGCATTTTGAAGTCAACTTTCGATACCGATATTGCCGAATAATGATATGAGACTGGATACCCGATTTGTGCCCTTTTGATGGTTCATCACGAAACGACGAATTCCAACCATGCAAATGAGGAATCCAAGCCGATGCCTGTTTTCCCGACTTTTGGCCGCCCGGTACTGAACCTCGCTGCGATCGCCAGCAGTCTCCTCCTGGCTTCTTCCACAGCATCGATATCCGCCGGGTCCGCAGAACTTGGGCTTTGGTATGACGATTCCGGTCGCGGAGCCGTCGAAATCGCGCCATGCGGAGACAAAATCTGCGGGCATATCGTCTGGTTGGAGGACAATCGTGGTTCCGACGGCAAGCCCCTTTACGATCGCTACAATCCAGATGCTGGCATGCGCGGTCGACCGATATGCGGAATCCAAGTAATCGGCAACTTGTCCCCCCTAAGTGACGGCACCTTCGGTGCGGGATGGATCTATGATCCGAAAGTAGGAAAGAGTTACGACGTCAAAATAAATCTTTCGAAACCCGATATTCTTCACGTTTATGGATATGCAGGATTAGAACTTTTAGGAAAGTCCCTTTTTTGGAAACGCGCGCCAGACGATCTACCCCGCTGCAGCGACAATCAGTAACTGCCAAAGCTTCTCAATAAGTTTTCTGCGAATAGAGCCGGAATAAAAAACAAAAAAAGACCGGGAATTGGCACTACCTCTTCCCGGTCTATACTTTTATAGACTGCGCTCTACACGCGGTAGAAAAGTTGCCTCAGCCAGTAATCTCGACCACTTCTGCAGTCCGCTTTGGCGCCGCCGTCTTGCGCTCCTGGGCAATGCGATCGACGAGCCGGCTCGTGAAGTCGAGCGAACGTTCGAGAACAATATCGCGCTGCCGGTCGAGCGTTACGATGTGATAGCTATCGTCAAGTACGACAGCTTCGACGGGTCCGGAGAGTTTTGCCTGCAACGTCAAGGCGTTTCGCAGGTTAGACTGATCGTCGTGGCGCGGATGAGCAATAAGCGTTGGTGCGGT
>JAJFHK010000265.1 GCA_021775655.1 Filomicrobium sp.
TAATCAGCGTCATGATCAGCGACAGGTATTCACTGACTTTAGGCAGGAGCTCGATCGCAGCCGTCGAGGCATCACCGACCTGCTCGAAGCCGACCGAGAACCTCACCAACAGCGGCATCGCGATGAAATAGACGATGCACGCTCCGAGCACGAACAATAGCGGTGTCGCGAAGAGGTAGGGCCGGAAGGCGTCACGCTCATTGTGGTAAAGGCCCGGCGCAACAAATTTATAAATCTGTAGGGCAACGACCGGAAACGAGAGGAAAGCCGCCCCGAATGCCGCAACCTTGAGGTCGACAAAGAATTTTTCGAGAAGATGCGTGTAAATCGTCTTGGCGTGCTCGGGTCCGACAACACTGACAAACGGCCACAGCAAGATATTGTAAATGTGCTTGGAAACCGCAAAGCACACAACGAACATCGCAAAGAACGCACCCGCCGAATAGATCAACCGCTGCCGCAGTTCGATCAGGTGATCGAGAATTGGCGCCTTTGAGTCCTCGATGTCCGCATTGTCATTAGCGTTGTGACCAACCGTATCCGCCATCAGGGTCCGGCTCCGCTCGTCTCAGCGTTACTCTTGGCGAGAGGCGCTGGTTCATTTGTTGCGGTATCGACCTGCTTCGCTGGTTCAGGGTCGTCGAGCGTTTCCAACTTCTGGTCATCATCGACGCTAGTCGACTCGTCAGTTAGGTCGCTTGCATCAATAGAACTTTCAACCGGCGCATCGGTGGAAGGTTCGATTTTTCCGGCATCCAAATCGCGCTCTACCTGCCGTGTGGCATCATGCATGGAAGACGCAACGTCATCCTTGATGCCGGCCACGTCTTTGCGGATCTGATCGAGTTCGGTTTCCCTTATCGCTTCGTCGAATTGCGTGCGGAACTCGGATGCTTGCTTCCTGATCATCCCAAGATATCGCCCCAGCGTGCGAAGCAGGCCAGGCAATTCCTTTGGACCCACGACGATCAGCGCCATGACTCCCAAGATCAGAAGCTCGCTCCAGCCAATATCGAACATGAGTTTCCGGAAGACCACAAAACGCCGCCCGGACAAACGAGCCGGGCGGACTGGCGAAATTGGCGATACTGGCGACCCGTTGCCAGATCGAAGACCGGGGCAGTTGATCGACGCGATCTAGTCTTGCTTGCGAAGCTGACTAATTTCCCCGGTCTGGCGACTCTTTCAACCAGCCTTGGTGCTCTGCGCCTCAGCCTTTTCCGAAGCATTGGCCTGATGTTCGATCGTTGCCGAACCGTCCTGCTTCTTGACCGGTTCGTCATCGTCGTCAGCCATGCCCTTCTTGAAGCTCTTGATGCCTTTCGCGACATCGGCCATCACCGAAGAAATTCGTCCGCTTCCGAACAGCAAAACCACGATCACCAGCAAGATGATCCAGTGTGTGACGCTGAATGTACCCATAAGTCCACAGCTCCTATGCAGCCCAAGGCCGCGAGTTTCCTGTTAAGTTCCAACTATCGCACGAAAGCCGAACACCCGGCAAGCAGTCCGGCAGGACGATGTTTCCGATAATTTCCATGATAAATCAGGCAGAATCGTCGCTAGCCGCCGGAAATACCAGAAGCCGCGCCGGATCGACTTCAATACCCACTTCCGCCCCCTTCGACCAATTTTCATAGCGCGGGGTTCTCACCCGGAGCGGCGCGTCGAAGCCCTGAACCCCAATTTCCAGAAGGTCAATATCGCCATGAAAGCGCACGTGCAGGACCCGCCCAGGCAATCCTCGCCCTGACCGATTCACCTCAATGCCGCGTTCACGAATGCATACAACGGCGGATTCCCCATCCTTAACGCCGGCCGGCGCATCGAGCCGTCCGAGTGGGGTATCGATTTGACCTTGGTTCACGGAATAAGAAACTTCGTTAATTTCCGAAAACATCCTGGCGACCAGCAAATCGGCGGGATGATCGTAAAGCGTTTCTGCCTTATCGAATTGCATCACGCGCCCACCGCGTAGAACAGCAATCCGATCACCAAGACGCATTGCTTCTTCAGGATGATGTGTCACGATCAGCGACGTCGCCCGCGTCTCCCGCAAAAGCGCCAGCGTCTCCTCCTGCATCTCATCACGCAATTGTACATCGAGCCCCGAAAACGGCTCGTCCATCAGCATCACCGAAGGCCTCGGTACAATCGCCCGGGCGAGCGCCACGCGCTGCTGTTGGCCGCCTGAAAGCGTGCGAGGGTAGCCATCCGCGAATTTTTGCAATCCGACCCGCGACAATACGGCCAGCGCGGAGCGGCGCGCTTCTGCAGGCGGCAACTGCTTCAGACCGAATGCAACATTCTCTAGAATCGACAAATGCGGAAATAACGCAAAATCCTGGAACATCAACCCGACCGAGCGCCGTTCTGGCGGCACGAAAGCGTTAGGACCGGCCACTTCCAGGTCGTTAATGAGAACCCTGCCAGCGGAGGGCGTCTCAATCCCCGAAGCAATCCTAAGTAGAGTTGTCTTCCCACAGCCCGAGGGACCTAAAAGGCAGACAACTTCACCCGGTGCGATGTCGAGGTCGACATGTTGAAGCGCATAAAAATCGCCGTAGCGCCGCTCGACACCTTCAAATGTCAGCCGCGCCGCAAACATTGCCGCCGCTCGTGCGCCAGACTCTTGGTCCGGCTCAACGGTTTCGGCTTTCAACTGCCGTGAAATCCACTCACGCCACTGCAATGGGCGGGCCTTCTTTCGTCATTCAAAGAGGAGACAGGCTGGCAAATGTCAGCCCGATGACGGCTCCGGCTTATCGGCCCCAGGCATTTCGCGCAAGTCTTCCTCAAGTCCGTCGGTACTCTCAGCCTCGTCGGCTGCATCAATTTCGGCGATTTCATCCAGGTCCGCCGCAGTTTCAACTACAGGTTCAACTTCGCCCTCTGCTTCGTCGTCTTCGACACCACTTCCCTCAAGCTCAAGATCGGTCTGATCCTCATCGGCATCGTCTTCGAGCGGCAGTTCGTCAGGCATCAAGGAGGCAACATCGCTCGGCTGCGGCACACTAAAGTCCGGTGGCAACTGCGCACTCATAAGGCCGGCCCCACGCAGATCTGATAGGCCCGGCAGATCGCCAACGTTATCCATCCCGAAATGCTCGAGAAAAGATTCTGTCGTGCCGTAGGTCACAGGTCTTCCAGGTGCACGCCGTCTTCCGCGTGGCCTGATCCAGGATGTGTCGAGTAAGATATCAAGCGTCCCAGCAGACGTCGAAACACCGCGGATCTGCTCGATCTCCGCACGCGTGACGGGTTGATGATAGGCAATAATCGCCAGCGTCTCGAGAGCTGCCTTGGACAAACGCCGCTCCTCAACGGATTCCCGTTTCAGAAGGTATCCCAAATCGGCTGCTGTGCGGAAAGACCATTTGCCTGCGACCCTGACAAGATGCACGCCTCGGCCCTGATAGTGGGCCTGTAATTCCATCAGCAGCGGCAGCGGGTCTTCTCCAGGAGGAAGGAATTCGCCAAGCTTTTGTGCACTCATCGCCTGCGTGGACGAAAACAACAGCGCTTCGAGAATGCGCAGCATCTCGCCGTGCTCACGTGTCGACGCAGCACTGGCGTTAACGGTCTCCTCGACCACCTCAGCGGTGACCGCGCTGGAATCTTGAGTGACTTCACAAGCAGCATTTGCCGTAGCTTCAGCGCCGTCGCGGGTGACAAGCCTCAGGACCGGCGGTCCATTGCCGCCTTGTGGCGATTTCCCTCCAGTCATTTCTCGTTCTCCCAGACTTCGCCATCCACACGCCTCATATAGATCGGCTGGAAGGGACCATCCTGGCGAAGCTCGACGAGGCCTTCGCGAGCCATTTCCAACGTCGCGGAAAAAGAGCTCGCACGCACGGTCCTAACTTCCTGCGGATCCTCAATGACAGGCAGGAACTCGCGCAGAAAACCCTCAAAGTCCGACCACGATCCGGGCACAACCCGCCCTATCAGCTTTTGCAGATGCCCACGAGCATCCTTGATCGACCATACTTTTCGAGCTTTGACCGTATGCACCGTCCGGATTGTTCGCTGCCGAGAGCCCGCATAGGCCTGAAGAAGATCGTTGACATCGGCACCCCAGACCCGCTGCCGCACCGCCTTGACCCGCTCAGGCATTCCTCGCGCAAACACGTCTCGGCCAAGCCGCGCCCGCGTCATCAGCTGTGCCGCCCGTTCGCGCATCGCTTCAAGACGCATCAGCCGAAACGCGAGACGCTGCGCCAGCTCTTCGGCACTTGCAATCTCATCGGATTTGTCGTCCCGCGGCAAGAGAAGCTTGGATTTCAGAAACGCCAGCCAAGCCGCCATGACGAGGTATTCGGCCGCCACTTCGAGCCGCAGCTTTTGCGCCTGTGCGATAAAGGCGAGATATTGTTCCGCAAGCGCCAGGACGGAAAGGTTGGCAAGATCGACTTTCTGAGTCCGCGCCAGCGCAAGCAGCAAGTCGAGCGGCCCCTCGAAACCGCCAACGTCGACATTGAGCTGATCGCGCTCAGCCTCGTCAGGCAGCCGTTCCGGCTTTTCCCAATCCTCCTGCGACGGGCCTTGTAAAGTATCCAATTGGTTTTCAGTTTCATCAACCGTCATGGTCGCGACAATGCCTTGATTCGCTTCTCTGGAAACACAAGCGAAACCCTTATCATACTTTGAGAATTCAGGCCCAGCTGCCGCCCAAGACCAGCTCCAGAACACGCTCAGCGCCTTCGGCGTCGAAATTGTCCTTTTTTACCGTAATCTCAAGGGCCGACTCAAACCTGCGAAGCGCCAGACCACCGAGTTCAGGAGATCCTTCTGCAACTGCCTTCATCTCGTCCAGCTCACCGTTGCAGTGAAGGACGACATCGCAGCCCGCCGCGATCGCCGCTTCAGCTCGCGACGTCATTGGGCCGTTCAGAGCCTTCATTGACAGGTCATCGCTCATTAGCAATCCGTCAAAGCCAATCTCGTCTCGGATAACGTTGCGAATTGCCCTCGGCGACGTCGTTGCAGGCGCCTGCCTGTCAATGGCCGAATAGACGACATGGGCAGTCATCGCCGCCGGCATATCGGCAAGTGCTTTGAACGGAGCAAAATCACTCGCGCGAAGCTCGTCAATCCCCGTCTCGACAACCGGCAACGCGTGATGACTGTCGCAGCCTGCTCGACCGTGACCGGGGATATGTTTGATAACCGGTACGACACCTCCAGCCATCAGCCCCTCGCAAACGGCACGGCCAAGTTCGCCGACGCAACTGGGATCGTCTGCGTAGGCCCTGTCGCCGATAATGCCGTCAGCGCCTGGCACAGGTAGATCGAGCACCGGCGCGCAGTCGCAATTTATACCGAGTCCTCTGAGATCCTCAGCCAGCAGCCGAAACACTGCTCGCGCCGCCGAGATCGCCGCCTCTTTATCTCGCGCATAAAGCTTACCGAAGGCCTGTGCGCATGGCAGTTCACGACCAAGCGGAGGCCGCAAGCGCTGAACCCGCCCGCCTTCCTGATCGATCAACACGAGAATGTCGCTCGTACCGATTGCCCTCAAGCAATCGTCGACCAGCTTACGGATCTGATCCACGGCCTCGCAATTGCGGGCAAATAAGATGACGCCTGCAGGTTGGGTATCGCGAAGAAAATCGCGCTCCTCGGCGCCGAGACGGCAACCGGCCAGTCCGGTAATAAAAGCGAAACGCATCAATGAGCCACGTCAGTAGGACGTGATCCAACAACTTGGATACCCAGCGCTCTTCAGCTCCTTGCACAGCGCATTCGCGCTCTCTCTGGAAGAAGGCGGCCCAACCATCAGCCTGTGATAGTTACCCTTCGCTCCAAGGTTGGCTTCACGCACATCCGGGGTCCGGTTGTTGAGCACCTTGCCGTAGTTTTGCTGAATGTCTGCAAACGTCTTTAACGCGTCAAGCCGGCTTGTTGCCGACACGGGAACCGAAGCAAGAACCGCCACATAACCCTTGCCACCAGCTGTTGGTGCAGACCTGGGTGCAGCCGGAGGTTTCGGCCGTGTCTTCGCAACCGGTACTGATCTAGGAGGCGGAGTTACGACGGCCACCTTGTTAGGTGCTTTCGGCGGCGGCGAAACAGCGGGTAGTGACTTGGGAGGTTCAGTGATGGAGACCGGGCGCACGGGCGACAAGGCATTTGCTGTGGCTTTCGGCGGGCTGACAACAATAGGGCCACCGGCTTGCGACCGTGCAGCCTGTTGGGCTGCCCGTTGACCGGCAAATCCATCTACCACCGTCAGTCCAGGTACAGAAACCACAGGCTGGGATGGGGCGCTTCCTGCAGGCTCTGATGGCTTTCCAGTCTCTACGACCCGGCCATCGCGTCCGATCATCATCGTCGAAACGCGCCGCGAACCATCGGCGTTTGTCGATGCGCGCCCGTCTCTGCTGATGCGCTGCATCACCTTCGAATCGGTGTGGTCAAACTTCCGCCCGCCCGGGTTATCGGGTCGCGCTTTATTCGCAAGCCCATCCCCGCGGACGACCGGGGGACCGCCGGCGACGTCAATACCGCCGACTCCGAATGTCTTATAGCCGTATGCCAACCCGGCACCGACCACGACCGCGCCGACAAGACCGCCAACAATCATCATCAAGCGCGAGCGACCCGACTGAGGCTCATCTTCCGCGTCGTACTCTTCGTCGTAGTCGTCATACTCTTCGTTGACCGCAACGTGTTGAGCGCCTGCGACAAGCGCCGGATCAACTGGTTGCCCGTATTGGTCCGTCGGATATGCATAAGGATCGGCGGGATAGGCGCCAGCTGGATAACCTCCATCCGCTCCTGCAATTCCAGCTTCACCCCATTGATCGCCTGGGTAAGGTTGTGGCTCCTGCGCATATCGCGGGTCTGGATGATAGCTTGGCTGTTGCGGATAATGCCCGGCATCACCGCGCGCATACCCACCCTGCGATGGCTGTGTCGAGGGCCATCCATCTTCGTGGTTGCTGCCCCTCAGCTGCGGTTCCGCCTGTGGTGCACCATAGCCGTTTCCAAATACAGGTCGCCCGGTATTGGGGTCCGGTGCAACGCTCGGTGGCACATAGGCCTCAAATTGCGCTGCATATGGGCTTCCCTGCCCACCCTGCTCAGGCGGGGCATCATATCCGCGGTTTTCGTGCCCCTGGGCTGGTGGCGGCGCAAAGGCGTCTTCAGGATAAGGCGCTTGAGGCTGGCCGCCAACGGCGCGACCGTAGGGATCTGTATACGTATCATGACCATGGGGCGCCTGCGGATAACCATGCTGCGGCTGCTGCCACTCGTGACCGTTATGGTATCCATCGGCAGCAGCTTGCCCACTGCCATGTTCATCGTGCCCCCAGGAGGTTCCCTGAGGCGGGTGCTGAGGGTGCTGCGGTTGAGCGGGTGGCCAGGATAATGCCGGCTCATCATGCGGGTGTTGTGGATCGTGGCGGCGACCGTCAGCCGGTGCTGGACGTTGCGGCGGGAATCCAGCCCGCTGTCTCCCGTTTGAATTCGACATGTGGCGCACCCCTCATTACCGTCCGCGCGGGCCACTTTGGCTCTGCGGTGCGGCGAAACTCCCGAATCGGAGTTTAGCGCATCGCGTCCGGGGCCTCGACGCCGAGTACACCCAATCCCGAGGATATCACCCGTTGAGTCGCTGCTATCATCGCCAGCCGAGCAACCGTCAATCCCCTATCCCCTTGGGCGATAAAGCGTAATTGTGGCGAATCATTGCCTCGCGCCCACTGCGAATGCAGTGCATTCGCCACCTCGTAGAGGTAGAAAGCCAGCCTATGAGGCTCATGAGCGCGGGCTGCACCCTCGATCAGACGGGGAAATGATGCCAGCATCTTGATCAGCTCAATTTCGCCAGGATCGGTCAATTTCGACAGTTCCGCCTGAGTTAGCGCATCCGGCGAGGTATCGAGACCCTCGAACGCTTCCGCGGCATTGCGGAACACCGATGCCGACCGAGCATGCGCATACTGGACGTAAAAGACCGGATTATCCTTGGACTGTTCAGTGACCTGGGCAAAATCGAAGTCCAAGGGGGCGTCGTTCTTCCGGTAAAGCATCATGAAGCGCACCGGGTCGCGCCCGACTTCGTCTACGACTTCACGCAGCGTAACAAATGTCCCCAGCCGTTTTCCCATCTTTACAGCCTGCCCCGCCCGGAAAAGCTTAACCAGTTGGCAAACCTTGATGTCGAAATCAGCTTTCCCGTCGGACAGCGCGGCAACGGCGGACTTCATCCGTTTGATGTAGCCGATGTGATCGGCCCCGAAGACGTTGATAATGTGCGAAAACCCGCGCTGCAGCTTGTCGTAGTGGTAGCCAACATCGCCAGCGAAATAAGTATAGCTGCCGTCCGACTTGGCAATCGCACGGTCGACATCGTCACCAAATTCGGTCGAGCGGAACAAAACCTGCTCGCGTTCTTCCCATTCTTCGTCTTCATGCCCCTTCGGCTTCGGTAGCACACCCTCGTAGATAAGCCCTTTGGATTTCAGCACATCGATAGCTTCGCTGATCCGGTCGCGGCCGTTCGCCTGTAGAGAGGCTTCCGAAAAAAACACGTCGTGTTGAATGTTGAGCGCGGCGAGGTCTTCGCGGATCATGACCATCATCATCTCGATGGCCTTCGCGCGCGCCACCGGCATCCAGTCAGCTGCCTCACGGCTCTTGAGCTTATCGCCATATTCCGCCACCAGCGCTTCGCCTACGGGTTTCAAATAGTCCCCTGGATAAAGCCCTTCCGGGATGGCGCCGATATCCTCACCAAGCGCCTCGCGATAGCGCAGGAACACCGAACGCGCCAGCACGTCGACCTGCCCACCTGCATCATTGACGTAGTATTCACGCGTGACATCGTAGCCGGCGAATTCCAGCAACCTTGCAAGCGCATCACCAAACACTGCACCACGGCAATGCCCAACGTGCATCGGTCCTGTCGGGTTCGCTGAAACGTACTCAACGTTGGTCTTAGTGCCCTTGCCGAGGTCAACTTGGCCGTACAGCTCACCGGCCGCAAGGATCGTCCCGACCATCGATTGCCAGAACTCCGGCTTGAACGAAATATTGAGAAAGCCCGGCCCCGCGACATCGGCCTTTTCAACGTCCTCAAATGCTTCCATGCGGACTTTTAACGCTTCCGCGATATCACGCGGCTTCATGCCGGCTTTTTTGGCCAGAACCATCGCAGCATTTGTAGCAAAATCGCCGTGCGAACTATCGCGAGGTGTCTCGGCCTCGATTCCAGATACGTCAATATCTGCCGGCATCACACCGTCGGCCTGCATTGCAGAGAGCGATGCCCTGATGAGCCCTTCGACATGGGCGAAAACGTTCATACGACAAAAAACCTCATTTGCCAGAATGGAAACGGCCGCGGGACAGACCCGTCTTATATATGAGAACCGCCTGGACATTCTGTCCAGTTCCACACCGGCCTGCATCTGACACAAGCCTGCGACGTGTCAAGCCGATGAAGTGTGGACCATCTCAAGCCGCCGCTGGCGCTATCGTAATTCCGGGCTCGCGTCAAACAACCGGCGATGTTCGTCGATCGCCATGCGGTCGGTCATTCCAGCAACAAAATCAGCAACGAGGCGGGCAAGCCTGCGGCCCTGCCTACCTTGGGCGCTCTTTCGCCATGCGTTATGAAGCAACTCTGGTTCGGCCAGATAACGTTGAAACAGATCGCCGACAACCTGCTCGGCCTCTACCATGACTTTCATGACCCGCTCGTGTCGATAGACCCGTTCGAACAGGTATCCTTTGAGTGCTCGGATTTCGCTGCCAAGCTGATCCGAGAAAGCGATCGTTTCGCCCCCGGCAGCCCGGATATCATTGGGCGAATTTGGTGCAAGGTCGGCCAACCGGCGCCGCGACTCTGCTACGCAATCGCTAACCATGGCCGTAATCATGGCTCGGGTGATTTCATAAATGGCACGCGAAGGCTCTAGCCCTAAGTCGCCATATTCGCTGACGCGCTCTGTCAACACACCTGCCAGCGGCGCCTTCTTCAATTCGCCAAGTGACAAAAGCCCGGCTCTCAGACCGTCGTCCGTGTCATGGGAAACATAGGCAATGTCATCAGCCAAGGCGGCTACTTGCGCTTCGGCACTGGCATAATGCTCAAGCTCCAGGCTTTGCCAATGGTTCAGCAGGTTGGCAACTTTCGCGACTGCCGAGTTCTCTGAATTGACCACCGGTCCATTGTGCTTGGCCAGACCTTCAAGGGTCTCCCAGGTCAGATTCATCCCATCAAATCCGCGATACTTCCGTTCCAGCCGCATCACGACTTTCAAAGATTGCGCATTGTGGTCGAACCCTCCGAACTCAGCCATAGCCTTGGCCAGCGCCCTCTCGCCTGCGTGGCCGAATGGCGAATGGCCAAGATCGTGTGCAAGCGCCAGAGCCTCGGCGAGATCCTCATCAAGCCGCAACTGCCGGGCAATCGTTCGCGCAATTTGGGCGACTTCGAGGGTGTGTGTCAGCCGCGTCCGGTAATGATCACCCTCATGAAAGACGAAGACCTGCGTCTTATGCAGAAGCCGCCGAAACGGCGCCGAATGGATGATCCGGTCACGATCGCGCTGGTAAGGGCTACGGGTTGGGCAATCGGGTTCGGCGCTTTCCCTGCCTCGGCTCGCTATAGCGCTCGCGGCATAGCGGCCCGGTGCGCGCTCACCCGGCTTTAATCCTGACCCGTAGTCTTCAAGCCCCATCGCAACCACCAATTATGCTATTATAAAGCCCGGGTTTGACACTGAGCCTGCTCATACTCATCTTTTGGGCATGGAATCACACGCGCTCGCAAGCCCAACACGAAACCATAGAAGCTTTGGCTTCAACAAAGCCCAACCAGATTCATGAGACCGAGAGAATGACCACAAACGTCGAATTGACCGAAAGTGCCGCCCGCCGCATCACGGAAATTGTTGCTGAGGAACCCAGCAATAAGCTCCTGCGTGTTAGCGTTGAAGGAGGCGGCTGTTCCGGATTTCAGTACAAGTTCGACCTCGTCGCAGACAAGGCCGACGACGATATTGTGCTGGAGCGCGATGGAGCCACCGTCTTAATCGACCCGGTTTCGCTTGGCTTCCTCGAAGGCTCTCACATCGACTTCGTCGACGAACTGATCGGCGCGTCGTTCCAGATCCGCAATCCCAATGCCACCGCCTCATGCGGTTGCGGCACAAGTTTTTCGATGTGACACCTGAACCGCCCTATGGCTATACTGATTGGACAATCAGCGTAGACGGTGAGGCGGTGTGTAATGATTACAAACGAAAAGGTGGATGCCGGAACAGTGGTAGTGTGCGACCGGTCTCGCTTTGGTGGCAATTCAACTGATATCGACAAAAAAAATCTCGCCGTGGTGATTACACCCAGCGCACGACAGTTCGATCGAGTCGTTGAAGCTGTCCCGCTTACAGATAAGCTCCCGATTGATCGGGAAGTTAAGTTCGTTGCATTGCGTCACGAAAGCCTGAGGAGTCTCAGCCCCACGGGTGAGTGGTATGCATTATGCGACCGCCAAACCCGATTAAGTCTCGATAGCGAGGACATGGTATACCTTCGCCATGAGCGCAGTCGCAGCTCAAATCATGCTCCGTGCGTATATGTTCGAGGCGAAGATCTCAAATCAATCCGGCTCGCGATAGTTCATCAGCTATTTCCAGATTCCGATATTCGTATCTACTTCAAAAGCGGATTGCGATCATTCCAAGCTCTAAAGAAAAGGCTGACTTGGCGCAAACCTTCAAAACAAAGTAGGTCCTACAAAGAAGCCAGAAGACCGAGAGGCAACACCCCACCGCCTCACGACCACGACAAGCCAACAGCGAAGTATTAATCAACGTTGACAACTCAGTAATTACGGAACGAGCACCTCTTTAGCCCTGCCCTTGTCCCACTTGCCATAGAGGCTCCCGTTCTTTCCAACCTTGTAGATGATCGGATAGCGCCCTCCGAAATCAACGACCATGCGGCCGTTTTTGATCGTGCCTGTTCCGCGGTAGGTCTGCCCACTGGTAATCAGCCAGCTCATCTCTACCTTGTCGCCCGCAACTGCGATTACAGCAGTCCCAGTATATTTCGACCCATTACGATTAGTGCCGTGCACATCATACGTGCCGCTGAAAATCTCCGGCCCCTCGGCAATCATAACGTGATTCATTGTTTCGGCGCTAGCAGCGCAAATAGCTAAGCTCAGAGATAGAAGAAACGTCACGAAAACCGAACCAATAGACCGCATATCTGCTCCTGTGGCTGAACCAAATCGATACCGCGCTTGCGCCTCACCCCTGCAATATTGTCCCTGTGATGCTAACAATGATCCTAGCAGGGTGTTCAGCAAGAATACCGCATCAAGCAGGGAGCCCCAATGAAAATTGCAACGTGGAACATCAACGGCGTGAAGGCGCGAATTGAAACCACCCTGACCTGGCTCAAGGAAAGTGCGCCCGACATTGCTTGTTTACAGGAAATCAAATCGATCGACGAGAATTTCCCTCGTGGCGCCTTCGAAGACGCAGGATATAACGTCGAAACACACGGACAGAAAGGCTTCAACGGTGTAGCAATCCTTTCCAGGCTGCCACTCGAAGACGTCACACGCCGCCTGCCCGGCAATCCCGAAGACGAACAGGCACGCTATATCGAGGCGAGCGTCTCGACCGATAGCGGTGCGGTCCGCATTGCCTGTCTCTATTTACCGAATGGCAACCCGCTCGGCACCGAAAAGTTCTCATACAAACTCGCTTGGATGGATCGCCTCGAAGATCGTGTGCAAGAACTTCTTGCCGACGAGATGCCGTTGATAGTTGCTGGCGATTATAACGTCATACCCATGCCCGAAGATGCCCACCGTCCGGACGCTTGGACGGATGATGCACTGTTTCAACCGGAGAGCCGCGCAAGCTTTCGCCGGCTTCTGAACCTCGGCATGACTGACGCAATCCGCACCACAACACCAGAACCCGAGACCTATACATTCTGGGACTACCAGGCAGGCGCTTGGCAGAAGAACAACGGTATCCGCATCGACCATCTGTTGCTATCGCCACAGGCCGCAGACCGGCTTGAATCGGCTGGCATCGACAAGGAGACCCGCGGTTGGGAAAAGCCATCCGATCATGTGCCCGTATGGATTGAATTGGCAGTTTAACGAGGCACACCTTCATGGCAGCATCCACCAAACGTCACGCATTGAAAACAACTTCACTCACACTCATTCTCACATGCGCTTTGCTTGTGACTGCGCTCTTGCCTGCCAATGCTGCAGACGAAATCGCGCTCTGGAATGCAATCCGCTCAGGCGAAGCGTTTGCAATCTTGCGCCACGAACTGGCCCCCGGCACTGGCGACCCGGAAGAATTCGAAATCGGCGACTGCGCTACCCAACGCAACCTCAACGATGCAGGCCGCAAACAAGCCACCGCGACTGGAGAACGCTTCCGCCAAAAGGGGATTAGTCGCGCCGAAGTTTTTTCCAGTCAATGGTGCCGTTGCCGCCAGACCGCCGAACTCCTCAATCTCGGCATGGTCCATGATCTTCCAGCCCTCAATTCATTCTACGAAAACTATGAAGCTCGAACGCCCCAGACAGAAGAGCTGAAACAATGGCTCTCTGCCCGCGATAGCGATGCACC
>JAJFHK010000266.1 GCA_021775655.1 Filomicrobium sp.
CGGCCTCATGCGCTGCTCGATGGGATCGCAACCGGGCCTGGCGGGTTGCACGCCTATTTTGTCCACTCCTATCATCTGGTTCCCGAAAGCAGCGATCACGTCGTCGCCGGGACCGACTATGGTGGCTCGATCACGGCGATGGTGGCACGTGACCATTTGGCAGGCACACAATTCCATCCGGAGAAGAGCCAATCGCTAGGATTGCGATTGCTGTCGAATTTTCTGAGCTGGTCTCCGTAGTTAGATTCTCTTTTCCCCTTATTGCACGCCGATCAGCCGGTCGACGGGTGCGAAATCGTCCGTGAGAATGAGTGGTGCCGTTTCGTTCATTAGCTGAGCGATGGCAGCAGGAGTTGTGCGTTGCCAGTGGGAGCCCGGGTCGACGCGCGAATGAAGGGTAGTAACTGGAGTCTCATTGCTGCCGGCGAGAAGGACGAACGTCTGGCGCGTGCCCTGGCCTTCAGGTTGCCAAAGCTCGACGACTGGAAATTCTCTTTTCAGCGTGTTCAGTATCGACAGCGCAAGACGGGGGTGACTGCCGCTGTCAACGACATTCATCAGGTAGATGCCGTCGTCTGTTAGACGGCTTGCAACGAGTGCGAAGAACTCCTGCGTCACGAGGTGCTGCGGAATCGCGATATCGTGGAAGGCATCGCCAACGATGACGTCGAAACTCTTTGCGTCCTCTCGCGACAGGGCGCGGCGAGCGTCTTCGTGTTTGATGATCAATCGCTCGTCGGCCTGAAGCCAAAACGATTTTTGGGCACTCGCCGTGACCTCAGGGTCGACCTCTGCAACGTTTGTCCGTGAGGCTGGCCAACGGGCATTCCACGCTCGCGGCAATGTGTAGGCGCCACCACCGATGAAGAATGAAGTGAGATCCTGGCGGTCAGCAAAGCGTGTGCGGACAAGGTTGTCCTGGGCTTCGACGTAGGGTGTCAGGAATATGCCGGGCCGGTCGCGCAGGTTCGTGCCGTGCCCGAGATTGTCGAGAACCATGGTTCGAGCGGGAAGGCCCACATCGGCGCTGATATCGATTACACGGATACAGTAGTAGGCGCTTTCCTTGGTGCAGTTCTCGACAAAGGCCATAACGCCGCGCCCCCACAGCAAGGCTCCAGAAAAGACGAAGCCGGCGACAATGACCGGCACTACCGTTTCGGAAGCCGCGAGTGGCTGACCCTCATGCCTGCGATCCTGAACGAACAGTACCGCCGCCATGGCGAGGTAAAGAAACGCGACCGTCAGTATCGTTCGGATGGAGCCGAAGTACGATATGAAGATATAACCCGCTGCGAGGGTGCCAACGATGCTACCAAATGCGCCGACTGCGTAGAACGCGCCAAGCAGCGTCCCCATCCGATGCGGAGCTTCATCGATGGCCAGCTTGGTCAGGGCAGGTGAGGGGATGCCAACAAAAAAGCTCGGCGGAAAGAAGAGTGCGAAGGTGAGAAGCAGGATGGTTGGGACCGGTGAGAAGCCTATCGCCAGGATGGGTCCTGACAGCGTGCGAAGTAGGACAAGGCTCAATGCAGCGGTTAATCCAGCCAGGAACAGGCTGATTGCGACAGCGCGGCGGGCCTGGCCTGGAGGTTTTTCGGCAAGCCATCCGCCGACCCAGTGCCCGGCGGAAAAGCCAGCGAGCACAACGGCAATAATTGCCGTCCAGGTGTAGAGCGACATGCCAAGGTAAGGTGCGATCATCCGTCCTGCAACGATCTCGATAACGAGCCCGCAAGCTGCCGAGAGCCCGGTGATAATGAGATAAACCGCGATCGTCAGATTCTGGTTGGTGGGTGCTGATCGGTTGGAATTATCCGGCAGGGATATGCCCGGATTAGCCTCTTTGAGGTTTGGCTCATTGTTATTGTTCATCTGGGCTCGCTAGTGGGACAATGGGAGCGATCTGGGCTTTTCGTTTATCACGGACAGGCTTGACGCAGAAATATTGACCTTCGCTCTTGCGGCGGCGAGCATGACGGCAATAAATGCGGAAAAAGAATCGGCACTCCCGCCGAATTCCGAGTTGAAGGTGAATCAGAAGCTTCCATGGTTCTCGTACTTAAAACCGTTCCCGATGGACATGGCCTGTCTGTTGAGCCCGCAGCGGCCCTGCCGTCACTGGCGGGCGCCAGCCGCGACGACCTTCTCGAAGCGTTCGCGCAGCTCGGGGTGCTGGAAAAGCAGCGTCGCATGCGGGTGGCGCAGCTGTGGAGCTGGATCTACGCGCGCGGCGTGGTGTCATTCGACGAGATGTCGGATGTCTCAAAGGATCTGCGCTCGGAGCTTGCAGGCGCGTATTCGCTGGAACGGCCGGAAATCGTTTCTGAGCAAGTTTCGCAGGACGGCACGCGCAAGTGGCTAATGCGATTGCCCAAGCGTGAGCACGATGCGCAAGGCCCAGAGGTCGAGACCGTCTATATTCCCGAAAGCGACCGTGGGACGCTGTGTATATCGAGCCAGGTCGGGTGCACGCTGACCTGCACGTTCTGCCATACGGGGACGCAGAAGCTGGTGCGCAACCTCACGCACGCGGAAATCGTCGGGCAGATCCTGCTGGCGCGGGATCGTATCGGCGACTGGCCTGGAGCTAATGCGCCCGATGATGGCGGTCGCCTCCCAAACTCAGACCGTAAGATCACAAACATTGTCCTGATGGGGATGGGTGAACCGCTTTACAATTTCGATAACGTCTGCGAGGCGATGAAGATCGCAGCCGATAGCGGTGGGCTTGCGCATTCGCGCCGCCGAATAACGTTGTCGACGTCGGGTGTCGTTCCGGAAATTGCCCGGTGGGGTAAAGAGGCCGGCACGATGCTGGCGATTTCGCTGCACGCGGTGAGGGATGAGCTTCGCGACATTCTGGTGCCGATCAACCGCAAGTACCCGATCAAGGACTTGTTGGATGCCTGCCGGAGTTATCCGGGGCTTTCAAACGCGCGGCGGATCACGTTCGAATATGTGATGCTGAAGGGCGTTAACGATAGCCTCGCGGATGCCCGCGCACTGGTGCGGCTGCTGGCTGGCATTCCCGCCAAGATTAACTTGATACCGTTCAATGCCTGGCCGGGGGCGGAGTACGAATGTTCCGAGTGGGAGCAGATCGAAAGGTTCGCGGAGATCGTCAATAAGGCTGGCTATGCGAGCCCTGTACGCACGCCGCGAGGACGAGATATCCTGGCGGCTTGCGGGCAACTGAAGTCGGCAAGTGTTAAACTGCGCGCCTCCGAGCGGGCAGTGGTACCGACGGCGAGTGGCGAAGACGCCGGCGCCAACTAAATTTTCAATCGGGGGCTGAAGACCAAAGTGTTCTGGAAAACAGTTGGCCGGATGGTCCTGGTCCCCCTTGCCTTTCTGATAGCTGCGGCAGTGACGTTGTTTGTCTTGTTCACGCTTGGCCTTGAGCGCTTTACGCAATCGGTCCACGCTGATGAAGCGAGCGCGGCGAACATCGAGCAGGTCTTCGCACTGATCGATAAGGCGACCCTTATGTTTGCGACCTTTACCGTCATTCCAGCAATCTTGTTTGCCATCGTTGGAGAAGTCGCACGAATCCGATCGTTGCTCTACTACGTCATCGGTGGGGGCGTCTCGATGGCGGTAACGCCGCTTCTTGCGCAAGGTGCCGATGGAGGGCCTGCTGTCGTTTGGCAGGTATTTGCGGTCGCAGGATTTGCCGGTGGCTTCGCTTACTGGCTCATTGCGGGCCGGAGCGCATAAGCGTACGGCAGATTTGCGACCCCAGTGGTGGGTCGTATAAGCTCAATGGTAGCGAAGGTTGTAAGCGTTTTCGCGCGGAATCCGGTAACTACCGCACCGCTTGTTAAGGAAGTCGCGTTCAATGGCACGGTTTGTCCGCTCCCTGTTTGGTTTTGCGTTTGCGTGCCTGGCGGCAGCGCTAACCCAGGTCCTATTCGTTATTACGCCGGCCGACTTATACCTTCTTGACGGTGATCAACGCATAGAACAGGTGGGGAGGGCGCTGGCGGTCGCGTTGTCTGCGGCAACGCAGTTTGCGATCTTTGCGGCTCCATTTGCGCTTGCGGCAATCCTGTTTGGCTTTGTGCAGGGTTTTCGTGGGTGGGCCTACTACGTTTTTGTCGGGTTGGCGATTGCGTTGCTCGGGTTTGGGGCACTCTATGCGGGCGAAACGGGAAGCGATTTCACTATCGCCAATAGCTATGCGATTGCTGCATTTTCCTTTTCAGGGATCATTGCAGGGTATGTGTTTTGGCTTTTTGCTGGGCGCGGTCCACGCGGGGTACCGGATTTCGCCGACATGCGGCGGGATCCGCCGGTTGTTGAAAACGCATCGCGGGGACATCTCAAGGCAAAGGACTACGGGGGCAATGTCAGAGAGACAACAGCCGATAAGGTACCTTCGGTGCCCGACAAAGGACTACAGAATACGCATTGATTTGAGCGGCTGATGGCTCTCGACGGGGGGCAGGTTGCTGCGCCGCAAGATTTTCTTGTTGCGTCGCAAAATATGAATTATTGTGTCGAAACTCAGAGGTTGGACGATGGCAGGAGGCGGCGCTGTTAGTCGCTTGGCGAACTCTCTGAGCGTCATTTCACGCAGACGCGATGCCAGCTGCAAATAATAGGGCTTTATCGAGATGTTAGATGTCGATACGCAGGCGCGGTTCAACAAGAGCTGCACCGAGGCGATGGTCAACTACTTCAATGCCAGCGGGGCGGTGTACCAGTCGATCGCCGAACAAATGCTTCGTATGTGGGGACAGTCTGCAGACGCGTTCGTGGAACGCGCTCAACAAACAAAATCAGCAGACTCCCTGCAGCTTTTTAAGTCAGCCAGCCAAGGTCGTTCCGGTGTCTTTGACGGCATAATGCCTTGGGCGGCAGTTCCAAATGCGATGATGATGGGGAGCAGCCCCATGGCATTGTTCTCGCCGTTCGGATCAAATTCCCAATATGGGATGTATTCACCGTTCGCGCAGTGGATGGAAATGATGCAGCCGAAGAATTCGATGGCGTGGCCGATGGCGGTTGGCATGATCTCGATTGGTGTGCCTGAGCAGGTGGCTTGGCCGACGGCGCGCGGCAATGCTGCGGCTCTTGAAGCCTTCGGTACCGCAGCTAAATCGGTTGAAGATTCTTTCAAGGCTTACGGCACGGGTTCAAGTGCGAATTCACAGCCCACATTCTCGCGGATCGAACAGGAAATTCCAAACCCGTTTACCGTGGCGTTTGCGGTAATGCCGTTCGACCATCGAGCATTGATGCAGTTCTTCATGCCATTCCGGCCGCGCTGAGTCGGCGCGGCCGGGTTGTCATACGTAAACGACAATGCGTTACGTTAGTTTTTCTTGATGCGCTGCCTTTGGCAGAACGGCCTGCGTTGCTTGCCCTTCTTATTCACTGCATTGGTGATCCAGGCGCAGCGCTTATTGGCCAACGCCGCGCAGGCGGCTTCTTCAACGCCAAGGCATGGATTGGGCGCTCTTTGCCGGCAGCGTGCTTTCAATTCCTTGCCGTTCGCAGTGCGTGCAGGGAGCCATCTGCACCTTTTGTCCTTGGCTGCAGTACAGGCCGCTTGGTCAAAGCCCCTACAGGGATCCGGCGCCTTGGCTTTTTTTGCGGCCGGTTTTGCTGCCGGCGCGGCGTCTTGCGCATGGACTGCTGCTGTTGTGCCAAACGCAACGGCCATCGAAAGTGCGATGCCCACGGCTAGTTTCGTAACGGTATTTGCCTTCACGGATTATCCCCTTATGGCTGCCACTAGAATTTTGTCGGCGCATGTAAAGACCGAATGAGGCCCCACGACAAGTGACCAGTCGTCGCGAACAATCGAGCCTGCGCAGCTCCGTTCGCGGAGGACTGGATCAAGTCGCGCCTTGCCGCATATCGCGGTTTGCCTATAGTGCCGCGCCAATTGCACATGAATAAGACGGGAGCCTCAGAACTCGTATGGCAGCTGAAAATGACGCAGGTGGGACTCATCCACAACATGGACAAGTCAAAAAGGTCGTGCTCGCCTACTCCGGAGGCTTGGACACCTCTATCATATTGAAATGGCTACAAGAAGCTTATGGTGCGGAGGTTGTTACGTTCACTGCCGATCTCGGCCAGGGCGAGGAACTGGAACCGGCTCGTAAGAAGGCCGAACTGCTTGGTATTAAAGAGGAAAATATCTTCATTGAGGACCTGCGCGAGGAATTCGTCGCCGATTATGTCTTTCCAATGATGCGGGCGAACGCGCTCTACGAAGGGGTCTACCTGCTGGGTACTTCGATCGCCCGTCCGCTGATCTCCAAGAGGCAGATTGAAATTGCACGGGCGACCGGCGCTGATGCGGTTTGTCATGGTGCGACCGGAAAAGGTAACGATCAGATCCGCTTCGAACTTGGCTATTACGCACTGGAGCCGTCGATCAAAATCATAGCGCCGTGGAGGGAGTGGGACTTCAAAAGTCGCGAACATCTCATCGATTTTGCTGAAAAACATCAGATTCCAGTGCCGAAAGACAAACGCGGAGAGGCACCGTTCTCGGTCGACGCGAACCTCCTCCACTCCTCCTCCGAAGGCAAAGTTCTCGAAGACCCCGACGAAGAGGCCCCACCATACGTCTATATGCGGACGGTGTCGCCGGAAGAGGCTCCGGATAAGCCAACGGTTATTTCGATCGGTTTCAAGAAGGGCGATGCGGTTTCCATCGACGGCGAGAACCTTTCGCCGGCAACGTTGTTGGAAAGGCTGAATGATCTTGGCCGTGACAACGGGATTGGAAGAATTGACCTCGTCGAGAACCGATTTGTTGGAATGAAATCGCGGGGCGTCTACGAAACGCCGGGCGGGACTATTTTGATTGCAGCGCATCGAGCGATGGAGAGCCTGACACTGGACCGGGGTGCGGCACACCTTAAAGATGAGTTGATGCCGCGATACGCCGAGCTGATCTACAATGGCTTTTGGTTTTCACCGGAACGCGAGATGCTG
>JAJFHK010000267.1 GCA_021775655.1 Filomicrobium sp.
TGTCTTCGATCACGCGTGGGCGGTGGCTTTTGAACGAGCGGGTGGCGACTACTTTCCGAAACTCCTTTTGTCTGTGCATTTCACGCCCGTTCGTGGCCCCCGGCTCGTGGTGGGTCGGGGGGGTGTTGCAGCAGAGCGCGAGCGGTTCTTGGCTGCGGCAGCTATCGAACTTGCTCGACGAATGAACATCTCATCGGTGCATGTCACCTTTTTGGAGAAAGACCCCTGGGAGCGGCTGGGTGAATTCGGCTACCTGCAGCGCACCGATCAACAATTTCATTTTGCGAACCCCGGCTACGCGAATTTTGACGACTTTCTCGACACGCTTTCATCGCGCAAGCGAAAGGCGCTACGGAAAGAGCGAGTTCAGGCTCGCGAGTCCGGCCTTGAGATTACCAACGTCACAGGTTCGGATATTACCGAAGCGCACTGGGATGCGTTTTACAGATTCTACATGGACACCAGTGAGCGCAAATGGGGCGATCCCTATCTCAATCGTGAGTTCTTCTCGCTCATCGGCGAACGGATGGCCGACAGGTGCCTACTGGTGTTTGCGTCTCGCGATGGAGAATACGTTGCAGGTGCCCTTAACATGATCGGTGGTGATTGCCTTTACGGGCGCTATTGGGGCGCCATCGAGTATCACCCTTGCCTGCACTTCGAACTTTGCTACTACCAGTCGATCGATTACGCCATCAAACATGGCGTCTCCAGAGTGGAGGCAGGAGCGCAAGGCCAGCACAAACTGGCACGCGGGTACGTACCTGAGACAACCTATTCGGTGCACTGGATCGCTGATCCGGGGTTGTCACAGGCCGTCGCCCGCTACCTCAACGAAGAGCGCCAGCACGTCGAGCGGGCGAAACGGGCACTTAGGGATTATGCGCCTTTCCGAAAGGGTGACCCGCCGCATAGTAGGAATTGACCCAGACCGTCGTGGCGGGATTAGATTCACTAACGGGTCCCATTGGAAAACTTGCTCTGGATGAGCTGGCAGGGAGACAAGCGATGAAAGCGGCCTACGAGAACGACAATATCTTTGCCAAGATCCTGCGCGGCGACATTCCGTGCCACAAGGTCTATGAAGATGATGACGCTATCGCATTCATGGATGTGATGCCCCAATCAGAAGGGCATGTGCTGGTCGTGCCGAAGGCAGCGTCTCGCAATTTACTCGATGCCGATCCCGGCATTCTCGCGACAATCGCACCTCTTTTGCAAAAATTGGCTATTGCGGCAAAGTCCGCATTCGGCGCCGATGGAATATCGCTGATGCAATTTAACGAAGGAGCTGGCGGGCAGACTGTCTTCCACCTGCATTTCCATATCATTCCTCGCTACGATGGCGTGCCATTGCAGGCCCATGGTCGCGGCATGGAAGATCCTGACGTCCTTTCAGCAAATGCGGAAAAGCTGCGTGCTGCGTTAGCCGCATAAGTATCGCCGGCCGAAGCGAATAAACCGCCATGTGAACCACACCTTAACGCATCGCGGGTTCTGAAGGGGATTGCGTGACGAAAATATTGATTATCGGCGCTAGTCGGGGCATCGGTCTTGAGACGCTAAAGGCCGCCCTCGAAGCCGGATATGAGGTGCGGGCATTCGCCCGCAAGGCTGACAGAATTCCCATCAATGATGCGAAACTTGAGAAATTCTCCGGCGATGCGCTCGAAGCCGCGCAAATCCGAGAGGCACTCAATGGAGTAGATGCCGTCGTCGAAGTGCTGGGAGCTCCGATCAATCCCGACACAATTCTTGCCGGAACGAGCCTTTTCTCGGACGCAACGCGCGTACTTGTCGACGCCATGGAGGACAGTGGGCCCAAACGGCTGATCTGCGTAACCGGTCTTGGTGCTGGTAACAGCCGTGGTCGGCTCGGTCTGAAATTCGGCCTGTTATTCTCGCTCAGTATTGCACGCATCTACGACGACAAGGACGTTCAAGAGCAAATCGTCAAGAACTCCTCGCTCGACTGGACTATTGCGCGACCTGGCATCTTGCGCGATGGGCGTGCGACGGGGCTTTACCGTGCTTTGTGCGATCCTAAGGATTGGAAGGCCGGACCGATCCGCCGGGCCGACGTGGCGTTGTTTCTTGTCGATGAATTGGATAGCGGCACTTATCGCGGCAAGACGCCACTGGTCATCACTTAAGAGCTTCAATGAAACAGATAGCCGAGTGCCAGCAAGACCATTGCAGAACCGAATACACCGGCACCGAGCTGACGCCCCGCCGCAAAGAATATCGCGATGCCGGAGGCGACGGCAATAAGGCGGGTGGTGAGTGGGATCACCTCAAGAGCGCCAGCGGGGAATAATACGAGCCGTGCGACTAGCCCCGCAACCAGTGCTGTTGCCACAGCTCGAAGCCAAACGAAAATCTCGCTGTCGGCGGCAAGTCCGCGTCCGAGGTAGACGCCAAGCCAACGGAATGGCTCATGAGCCAATAGCGCGACGAGCACAATAATCAACGAGGCTTCCGGCGTTGCGAGAAATCCTTCGCTCATTCGTCAGCCTCTTCGTCGGCCGCGGCGAAAAGAGCATCGAACCGGCTACCAACAACATAGGCGAGCGTGCCCCCGATCAAGCCGGTGAGCAGCAGGTCGAAACCGGGCGCAATTACGTAGATCGCCGGTCCCATGAGCGAACCGATCATGATGGATAGCCAGTCCATGGTCCGTCGGGATGCCGCCATCAGCGAGAGCAAAAAGTAGATCGGCGTGAGGAATAGCAACACTCCGGCAAGTATCGGCGACACTGATCCTGCCAAAACAAACCCAAGTAATGTTCCGAGCTGCGTCGTCAGAATTAGGCCGGTGCCGATGCCCAGAAAAACCTGGGTGCGCCGCCCTTCCTCAACGCTTGGCAGAATACGGTGCCCTTCGAGCCAACCCGTTATGGCGACGGCGTGGATGGCAAGAGCCCTGCGCCACACGGCTGGCCGGTCGTCCGTCAGCCAGGGTAAAATCGTCACGACCATTGGCACGAGGCGCACCCCCGTCAATGCGACGGCCGCCGCACCGGCAAGAATGGAACCGCCGCGGGTGAGTTGATCCATCATGACCACCTGGGCGGGCAGGGCGAAGAATGTTCCCATCATGAGAAGTGCATTGAACAGCGACATGCCGGCGTCATCTGAAAGCGCGCCGAACCCTGCCGAGCTTGCCAGCAGAATGACTCCGGGAGTCGACAGGGCAACCCGCAACCCGTCGTGGAACGTTCGGTAGGTTTCGCGCCGAATTACTGTGATGGCGCTTGTCTGCCCACCGCCGTCGCCGCCTTCGCTTCCGCTCACTTAGTGGCCATAGAAGATGCGCCCCTCTTCTGCGGAAACGGTATGGAAGAGAACATCGAATTCCTTGGCGTGGGCGCGCACCTCGTCATCGCGAATGGAGCCAGATGGCGCAAAGATCGCCTTCACTTTGCGGCGGGCAAGATGATCGATGGCATCTGCGAAGGAGAAGAAGGAGTCCGAGCACACCGCAGCGCCGTTGAGCAACTCGGTGCGCTGGGACAACTTTGCGTGCTGCACGGCATTCTCAGTGGCGGTGACGAGTTGTACGTGACCTGCCGCGTTGGCAATCAAGTTCTTGTTCTTGACCACAGTTATACAGCTTGACGGGCTCGCAGCGCAGATGCCCCAGGCTAGGCTCATGTCGGCTTTCAGAGCGTCGTCCCATTCGGAGGGCAGGCTGGCCACGTAAGGGTTTGGATGCTGGGAAACCGTGGCCCCGCGAATGGCATGTGTAATGATTTCCTTGCGGAGGCTCTGTCGTCCGAGTCTCCCAAGCGCTGGGTTCGCGAGCAGATGGCATTTTCGCACTTTGCGCGAAAAGTAGGGTGCCGCACCCTCCTCGATCACGGGGGCGGCAATGCCAAGGAAGGGACGATTTTCACCCATCCATTGGCGAACCTTGTAGGCTGTCTGTTCGGTAATCTCGCAATTGGTCACGAGAAACGCGCCATAAGATGAGCGGAACTCGTTTTCAATCGCCAGTTTGATGACGCTATCGGAAGTCCCTGCGACTGCGGAAAACGGCGTGCCGCGACTTGTAAGGACTGCGATCTTTGGCACCTCGCCGAGGTTTGCTTCAAATGCAGCGGCGACCCGGGTAATGGCTTCAAGCGAGTTGTCGAACTCTTTGAGGGTCGACCAGCTCATGGAAGCTGCATCCGACAGTGCCGGCGAGCCGTCTGGGGAATTAAACCGCGTAATCGCGAGCGGGTCCTGGCTGCTGGCATCGGCGGTGACGAAACCCTGCTGTTGCGGGTTTTCTCCGTAGTTCAGTGCGATCATGGCCATTTGCGCAGGTTCTCCGTTTCTCTCGTCGGCTGGTGGGCGAACAGTATCGCCGCGCAGAGGGCGGAGTGGCAAGCGCGCAGATTGATGCGGGGGAGGGAATGGTCGAAAGCGCTGTTCTGGGGAGATGACTATCGGCAGCGGAAAATCCGACTCCTCCCGAAGGCATGGCCATAGTCGAAGTTTAGGGCCTGCGGTCCGCGACTTTCATTGGTGCGCAATCAGAAGCTCGTCTGGGTGCAAGACCTCGCGTTCGACGCGATGATCACCTCATATCGGGGATTGAAGTCGACTTCGGTTGTTTCCGAGAGTGCCGGCTTTAGTGATTCATTCAACGGCTCCTAACGGAAGCGCTCCAGAACCTTGCCACCTTCACGGATGATCTGACCTCCGGGAACGGTGAAGTCGAGCGTCAAGTTTGTCACGCCACGTCCCCGCGAAGTGCGCTTTCGCGACCTTGTCTCATAGAAGTATTCAAAGGTTACATTGACAATCGCGTCCACCTTGGTCGAGCGAACAACACTTAGAGTTCCAGGAACCAATTCGAAACTGCGCGAAGGCCACCGCCGGTAATAAGAAAGCTGGTCGCGGATGATCGACGCACGCTTTTTTCTGCGGTTGCCAAAGTAATTCACGACGGGTGCGTAAATCGCCATCATCTCATCGGTCGAGAGGTCCTCCCCGGCGAGGTAGAAATTGTCGACGAAGCGCTCGATTGCAGTCTGGAGTTTTTCCTCGCTCATGCGCGCAATTGATTCAGCGGGTGCTGCTGGATCTTCGTATGGCGCCGCCAAGGCCGTTCCATACGACAAAGTGGAACCAATTAGTATGACCGCAGTCATTGTACCGAGTGAGTGAAGAAGAGAATTCATCGGGCTTCTCCAGTTTGGCTTGAAATTCCCTTGGGGCTGAAATGACCAAAACACGATTGACAAATGAAGCCATCGTT
>JAJFHK010000268.1 GCA_021775655.1 Filomicrobium sp.
AATCACGGTAACAGAGACTTCGTCGGCCGACTTAAGCGGAGGTGGCCCCATATTGGAGATTGCCGCTTCAAAGCAAACCCATGCGGTAACGACGAAGCAGAGAACGACGAAGGACGCGACAGCGGCGCGCCTGAGCCAGCAGGATGACTTACGGCTGCTCTTACCGCGCCCCCTCTGTCCGCCACTGAAAGGAGGCGTCGTCAGGGGGCGTGCGTCGTCTTCGAGTGGCATCCGGGTCAACCTCAGTTGGTCTTGACTGACAGGCGACCGGCGGCGGTGCGGGCATGACGTTCTGGAATGTACATATCCTCGACGGTAGCCGCAGGATGCACGAAGCTTCCAGGTGTCACAGCGCGCACCATGTAGGCAAGCGAAATGGTCTGCCCATCCTTCTTGTCGGCGTTGAATAGGTTGAATGCCGCGACCACACGATCGTCACGGAACTCGGTGTGCTCAGCGCCGATATCGGTTTTGAGCCAAGACAAACTGGAGAGATCGCCGGAAGACACGAGGCGAGGATTTTCGACCTCGAGGCCGGCCGGCATGCGGTCTGCAACCAACACGCGTCCGCCCGCTTTGTCTGCGGTAACTTTGACGACGACAATAAAGCGCTCATTCTGCTTGACCGTCGATGAGCCGCCATTGGCGCTCTGCAGATCAACGGCTGCGCCATCCAGCGTGTAATAGGAACGCTCGATTTTGAAGCCCTCGGCTGCCGGCGGTTCAGGTGTCGTTGCAGCGCCCGTAATTGATATAACCGCCGTTGTATCCTCGCTTGCCTCGTTGACGATTTTCAGCGGATTGGCTTTCACCTGCTTGGCCGTCATCGTGCGGTTGAGCGGTGCCTTGTAGGTTTGTGTGCCGATCCTCAATGCCGAGCTCTGATCGCTGTCACCCAGCGCCTTGACGGCAAGCAGAAGCCAGGCCTGTTCCTGTGTGGAGGGGTACTTGTCAGCAATGGCCGCCGCGGCAACGCGGTCGGAGAGGCCGTCCGCTGAGGCAGGCTTGATGCCGGATTCCGACGACAATGCCAACAGTGCCGCGCCATCGCGCAACCAAGATCCATAGTCTTGGCGATAGCTTGTTGGCGTGACGGTTGCCTCTCCCATCAGGTCATTTGCGGCAGCCGATATGGCCGTCGTCGCGCGTTCGCGTTCACCCATCAGTCCCAGGGCTGCGCCAAGTTGCGCCTTTGCGATGGGTGTCGAGAACCGATTGAGACGGGCGTCGGCGTAGTATCGCAGTTCACCCATCGGAGCACGGCCGTTGCGTGCCAGCACATAGAGTGCATAGGCACGGTCACCTCCGCCCGATTCGAAGTCCTGAGCATAGGCAATGAAGTTGGCCAGACGGTCGAGCGCACTATTGTAGCCGCGCGGGTCGATTTTGTAGCCGGCTTCGCGCGCCCTGGTCAGGAAGTCGACTGCATAGGCTGTCAGCCACATGTTTGTTGACGAAGGCCCCCAAGAACCAAATGCGCCGGACGAATCCTGCATCTCGAAGACGCGGTCAACGGCTTTTTGCACGCGCGCCTTGACCTCGGGGTCCATGTTGATGCCGGTCCGCTCGGAAACCAATTCGGCATAAACCAGCGGCAGGGCTTTCGAGATCGTCTGCTCGGTGCAGCCATAAGGATAACGGTTGAGGCCGGCGATCATTCCAGCAGCATCGAAGCGGGCTGCGGGACCAATCGAAACGCTAACTTCAGTGCGTTCGGGAATGAGATCGGCGATAAGGTCGGAAGACAGCTCAACGCTGCCGCCGGCTTTAAGGGTTGCAACCGTCGTACGTCGGATGTCGCCGGCTGGTGCCTTGACGTCGATCTTGAGATCGCGGCCAACGGCGATGCCGTCCGGTCCTTCGACCATCACGCGATAAGACTGAAGTCCGAGGGTCTCAGCTTTCAACTTGACGATCTCGCGGACGCGTTCACCGGCATCAAGCGAGACATCGCGGCTAGCAACCTGCGTCTCAGGAACGTCCTCTCCACCGTGCGACACACTCAGCTTGTATGCGCCCTTGGCGCCTTCGACGTTGTGGATGTCGAAGCCCAAATCAATTTCGTCGCCAAGAGTCTGGAATCGAGGGGCGGCAACAGTCAGAGCGACTGGGTCGCGAACTATGACGTTACCGGAAGCGTGACCGACTTTCGTTTTCGACCAGGCGACAGCCATGAGGCGAACGGTGCCGTTGAATTCGGGCAGGTCGAAACCGATGGTGACCTTACCGTCTGAGCCGACTTCGACGATGCCGGAGAATTCGGCAACTGTTGCTTCGACGGGAGGTGCACCTTGCGATTGCAGGCCACTGTCCGCATCGCCGCCGGAGCGCAGTGCACCGCGCTCGGCACGCATTCCATCGATGAGGCGGCCGTAGAAGTCGCGGACCTCGGTGCCCATTTTGGTCTGGGCGTTGAACCAGTCTTCTGGAGCCGGGGTCCTGAACCCCGTCAGATTCAGAATTCCGAGATCGACGGCGGCGAGCGTAATGCGTGCCTCTTCACCGGAATTCAAGCCTTCGAGGCTTAGCGGGACTTCGAGACGTGCTCCTGACTCGATTTTGTCGGGTGCATCTAGGCTAATCTTTAATTCTCGCGCCGATTGATCGAGACCGAGCCAAGTGAGACCAAGCGCGCGCTGAGGCATACGCTTGGCGCTCTCATCCATCGGGCGATAAAGAAGTGCCGTCGCATAGGCGCCAGGTCCCCAATCGCTGCCAACTTGGATGTCGACCGATCCACCGCCGTTGGGAAGTTCGACTTCTTGAATAGAGTGAAGGCGCGAACCCATAACCGCAACTAGCGCCCGCCCACCCGTCCGCGTTGCAATTCGCAACTTGGCGGTATCGCCAACGGAGTAGTTCTCCTTGTCGAGGGCAACGTCGAGTACTTCGGGGCTATCTGGATTTTCTGCGGAAGCGAACCATCCAGCATTAAACGCAAACGATGACGCTGCGCCTTTTTCGTCGGCGGTCTCAACTTCCAAAACGTAGCGGCCGTACTTGACAGGCGTTTCAAGTTTTTCCGGCCCGGCATCTGTTCCGGCAAACTCACCTGTAGCAATCTGGCGGGAAACGGTGACGGGCTCGTAGTTCCAGCTGCCGTCGCGGGTGTACCACTGCCAGCGTGTATCGACGCGCATCAAAGTCCATTTCAGAGTGCTCGTAGATAGTGGCTTGCCATCCTCGCCAAGCCGGATGACTTCAAATCCGGCAGATTGGTCCTCATCGAGGCGCTCACCTTCGAACAGAGGTTTAATACCAATCCGCTCGACACCGAGATCGACAGGGACAGTCGTCGATCGCTCGATCGTCCGGCCTCCTGGCTCTGCAAGGCGCACAATGATTTGCGCTTCGAGCGGTTGAGCTGTCTCGACGATCTTGGGTAATTCGGCTGCGATGACGGCATGGCCTTTGTCGTCAGTCCGCGGCAGGTCCGCGAGCTGCGTGCGTGTGGGTGTCACGAATTCGTCGGATAACCCAAAGCGGTATCCGGAGTAACCAGGCACGCCGTGGGACGCCGGGCGTACCAGGATTTCGCCCTCCAATGCCAAATCGGTCGCCGGGGGGCCATAAAGGAAGCGGCCGTCGGCTTCGATGTTTGCGGATTCGCCGAGCTTGAGGATTTTCGATTTCAATGCGAGCGTCATGTCGAGGCGCTCAGGCACGAAATCCTCAACCAGGAAAGCCGTCTCTGCGATGGCAGGGGATTTTGGATCGACGTGGATGCGTGCCCGCCATGTGCCTGTCATCGCGCCACTGCTCAACGTGATGAGCGACGTACGGCCACCGAGGCCACCGTCTTTCAACGTCAAGCGACGGTGCTCAACACCATCAGGCCGGGTCATGATCATCGTGACGGGGAGACCCGACGCCTTGCCCGCGGCATCGCGGACGAGGGCGGACAAGTGAACGTCTTCGCCGGGGCGATAAACGCCGCGCTCGGTATAGATGAACGCATCGATCGGACCGGCTGGTTCGCGACCTTCAACGCCACGATCGGTCAGGTCGAAAGCAGCAGTCGTGAGATCGAGGAAAGCGTAATCGGTGGCTCCGTTTTGAGCGATGAGGATTGCAGGTTGCAGACCACCTTCACCGCGCGCCAGTGCCGCATCAAACAGTGCATGCCCACTGCTGTCGGTCTTGCTCGCGGCGAGAACTTCGTTATTGCGGGCAATGAGCCGGACTTCGGTGCCAGCGGCCGGTTTTGCTGTTTCAAGCGAACGGACGAAGGCATGGATGCCGTCGTCACCGTTTAGGGCCGTAAGGCCAAGGTCGGAAACAATGAACCACTGCGTCGCGATTTTGTAGCTATCTTCACCAGTAGGCTCGGCGGGCTTCGCAGTCATGGCGTAAACGCCCGGCTTCAATGTGCCGAGGGCTTCGTTGACGGGAAATGCAGTGGTGACTTCGGCATTTAGTTTCCGGGCCACGTTGAGCGTGCCTTCGTAAGCCTCTTCGCCTTTGCGACCCTTGATATTATTAATATCCCAGCTTGAAAGCTGCCGGCCAAAGTCGCCTCCATCCAGCTGACCGGCAAGTGCCCTATCGCCAATACGGAATATTTCGACATCGACGCTGTCGGTATTTACAGTTACGAGCGGAATGCCCTTCTGACCTCGGCTCGGCAAAACGTACGAACGGCCAGTGAAACGCACCGAAGGCTTGCGGTCTGGTACGTATGCGGCAATTGGGATCGTCTTTTCCAAATTCTCGCCTGGAATATCGGAGGGCAGTCCTGCTCTCAGTTCGATTTCGTAGCGTTCGCCGTGGTTCAATCCGCCGATGCACAGGCGGCGATCTTCAGCAGTTACAGACTGCGGATCTTTGCCACCGATGGAAACGAAGTCAGAGAAGTCGGCTTGCTTCGATGACAATGCTTCAGAAAACTCCAGGCAAATACGCGGCTCTGCTGAGTCGGATTCTGTTGCATAGGTTGTCATGCGGAAACCGTGCTCGGCCTTGAGGGCAGCAAGGCGCTGACGGACGGCGGCATCCGGCTTCAAGGCAAGGCTGGCTTTCAAGGATTCGATTGCCGGACGCCAGAAGGAGCGGCGGACAAGGGCTTCTGTGAGAACGCCGAGCGCGTTAGCTTTTGCTGCTGGTTTTGATGCGTTCTGATATGCACGATATGCAGCACCTGAAGCATTTACCGGCACGTTGTAGCGTTCGGATCCCTGGTACGTCTTGGGGTCGTAAGCCAGCAGCGAATTGGAAAGTCCTAACCAGGCCTGCGAACTTTGCGGGTCAATGGCCACGGCAACAGCGTAATCCCGGGCGGCGATACGTGGATCTTTTGCAAGTTGGTCCGCTCCACGTTTCAGCTGAGCGCTGAGTTTGACCTTGCTGCTCTTCGGCTTGAACCTCTGCAGGTATTTTTCATAACTGGCCGCTTCCTTTTCGAACTGCTTGTGGGCGAAATTTGCCGTTCCCTGGGCTTGAACAGGCTTAGTCGCTAACCCCGCAGCAAAAGCAGCAAGTAG
>JAJFHK010000269.1 GCA_021775655.1 Filomicrobium sp.
TGTGATCGCGCTTGTAGAACAATGTTTGGCTTATTTCGACAAACTGACCATGCATCAATAGCTCTTCAATCAGGACAGTGTCTGAAGAAATATATGATCCAATCTTTGGAGTTTTCTCAAGAATATGCTTTCGCATGACTCCGTAAACCGGCACCCAAAGGCCTTCGGACGCTGGATGAGGATAATTATGATCTTGTAACTCGATAAAACGCCTTACGCGCAGTTCCGGCCTGACAGAGTCAAGCTTCAGGTCGACGATTGCTGGCGTAACGATGCTCCCATCACCGTCGATTACCGCAGAATGCGAATAAGCGAGTACAGCCTCACCCTTCTGGTCGAGGGCCTTTACGCAACGTTCAAGATAGGTGGGTTCCCACAAATCATCATGGTTGGCCCAGGCGAAGTAGTAACCTTGCGAGAGTTCAACGACCCTGTTGAAGTTCCTTGCCGCACCCAAATTCGTGTCATTTACATGATACTTCACGCGTGCGTCGCGCGCGGCGTATTCCTGGCAGATAGCTGCCGTGCTGTCGGTCGAGCAGTTGTCGCATATCACAAGCTCGAAGTCTGTGAATGATTGACCCAGAAGCGCATCGATGGCCGTTCGTACGAACTGCTCGCCATTATAAACCGGCAGCCCGATACTTAACCTTGCAGTATGGTTTTCTGGCATGGACAACACCTTGGTACCTGAGAAGGAATGCAACGCAAATCCGTTCCTGTTTCGAGACAAGACATAAAGTGGAGAAGGCGCTACTCGCCATGGTTGTAACCATCTATGGCTAATTTGCCGTTCTTGCAGTGTGCCCATTCTTGCAGTGTGCAATGTATCGCATGGCGTGCGTCCGGGCTTTCTTGCGAGTTCAATCAATTTCGTCAGGGACGTTGTGACGCTAGCACGGGCCTCGCACCCATTCCAACATCAATCTTGAAGAGCAATACGCCTCCAATCAGTGCACTGTTGTTGCATGCCGCCGCAGCCTGAAGGGTATCGCATCACTAACTATAGAACTGCGCCGATCTGCTGCGAATCTGGTTTGCGGCTACTGCCTTTCACGAGAGCAGCAAACAGCTTCCCCACCACAATGCATTAAAGATCCATTTCGGTTCGAAGAAGCAAATGCAATTCTGTAATATTTCTGTGGTGTATGGCCGGCGAAATAATGCCAGTAACGCAATATAATTCGCAATATTTTTGCAATCGCATCCCGCGATCCATCCATGGCCGCACGCCAGAATCACGGCTGCAAGCCACATCGGGGACCTGAATGTTAGAAGCGCAATCCTGGAGAAATGGCGTTCCAGAGGGCTTGGCAGAAGGAACCAATCAGCGCTGCACTGGTCCAATGCGCCTACGCGGTTCTTGGGTTAACCAAACACTGCGTAGGTGGGCCACTATTCAACTAGAGTGTTTACTATGATCATGGCTGTCAAATCCTTATATGTTGTGCTAATTCAATACAGTGTGGTTTGAGAGTTGTACAGCGCGGGCGCGTCCATGTCATTGATATCAGACGATTTTTTTGCGTCAGTACTTTCAGGGGATTGGGCAGTTTTTGGTCCTTCCGGTACGTCAACAAATTTGGCGACATCAGGCGAAGAGGCCTATCTCGAACTAACGACGTCTCCTGGCGACCACGACGTCTGGACCCAAAACCGGTCCTCGCGGGTCCTGCAGGCTGTGGCGGACGAAGACTTCGACGTCGTTGCAAAGTTTCTGTCGACGCCGACGGCGCAATACCAGATGCAAGGCATCTTGGTAGAAGAGGATGCCGACAGCTGGATCCGATTCGATACCTACTCTGACGGTAACACGCTCTATGCCTTTGCAGCGGTGACGCTCGACGGTTTTCCAACGGCCTTGATCAATGTCGCCATACCAGGCGGCAGCGCACCCTACCTGAACGTGACACGCAGCGGCGATGTTTGGACGTTCTCGTACTCCACTGACGGGGCGTCATGGACCGTCGCGGGCAGCTTCACGCAGGCGCTCAACGTGACCGCAATAGGGCCATTCGCTGCCAGCACCGGGGCCGCACCAGGCTTCACCGCCGAAGTTGACTACTTCTTCGACGCGACCAACCTGCCTGCTGTCGAAGACGGAATGTCGACCGATCCGAATACGGCTCCGATTGCCGTTGACGATGCGCTGGCAACGGACACCGATACGGCGCTGACGGTGAACGTCGCAAACGATCTGCTCGCCAATGACAGTGATCCCGATGGCGATTCCTTATCGCTTGTCTCCTTTGGGCCATCGGCCAACGGGACGCTCACAGACGAGGGCAACGGCACATTCACCTACCAGCCGAATGCAGGTTACACCGGCACGGACACGATTGCCTATACGATAACGGACGGGCAGGAGACCGCTTCGGGTTCCGTCTCCATCACTGTTGCTGATCCAGCGGGCGCTATCATCAACGAAGATTTCGATGTAGCGAATTTGGCGTCGCATTGGCTCACCGGCGGACCTGCCGGCACATCGGCAAATTTGGCGACGGCTGGCGATGAAGCTTATCTGGAACTCACGACATCTGCAGGCGACCATGACGTTTGGACTCAAAACCGATCGTCGCACGCCTTGCAGGCCGTCGCGGACGAAGACTTCGACGTTGCAGCGAGGTTTTTGTCGACGCCGACGGCGCGATTCCAGATGCAAGGCATCTTGGTAGAAGAGGATGCCGACAGCTGGATCCGATTCGATACTTACTCTGACGGATACACACTCTATGCCTTCGCTGCGGTTACGAGCAATGGTGTTCCATCAGCTAAGATCAACGTCGCGATTCCAGGTGGCAGCGCTCCGTTCTTGAACGTTACACGCAGTGGCGATGTCTGGACGTTTTCGTACTCCACTGACGGCGCGACGTGGACCGTAGCGGGCAGCTTCACGCAAGCGTTCAACGTTAACGCAATTGGACCGTTTGCGGCCAGCTCCGGTGCTGCACCAGGCTTCACCGCCGAAGTCGACTACTTCTTCGACGCAACCAACATGCCTGCTGTCGAAGACGGAATGTCGACCGACCCGAATACGGCTCCGATTGCCGCTGACGACGCGCTGGCGACGGACACCAATACGGCGCTGATCGTCAACGTCGCAAACGACCTGCTCGCCAACGACAGTGATCCCGACGGCGATGCCATATCGCTTGTCTCCTTTGGCCCGTCTGCCAACGGTACGCTGATCGACGAAGGCAACGGCACATTCACCTACCAGCCGAACGCGGGCTACACCGGTATCGATACGATTGCCTATACGATTACGGACGGACAGGAGACCGCTTCGGGTTCCGTCACGATCACTGTTGCGGACCCACCCGGCGCCGTCATCAACGAGTATTTCGATACAGCGAACTTATCTGTGCAGTGGATGACCGGTGGTCCTTCGGGAACGTCTGCAGACCTCGCTACGATCGGTAGCGACGCGGTTCTACAACTCACGACATCTCCCGGCGATTTTGACGTCTGGACCCAAAACCGATCGTCGCACGCCCTGCAAGCCATAGCGGATGAAGACTTCGACGTTGTCGCGAGGTTTTTGTCGACGCCGACTGCGCAATACCAGATGCAAGGCATCTTGGTAGAAGAGGATGCCGACAGCTGGATCCGGTTCGACACTTTTTCGGACGGAAATACGCTTTACGCCTTTGCGTCTGTCACGCTCGATGGCGGCCCATCAACCAAGATCCAAGTCGCCATTCCCGGCGGTAGCGCTCCGTTCCTAAACGTGACGCGTAGTGGCGATGTCTGGACTTTTTCGTATTCGACCGACGGCGCGGCGTGGACCGTAGCAGGCAGCTTTGCACAAGCGTTCAACGTCAACGCAATAGGACCCTTCGCGGGCAGCACCGGCTCTGCGCCAGGCTTCACTGCCGAAGTCGACTACTTCTTCGACGCCACCAACATCCCCACCATCGAAGATGGCCAGACACTGAACCTGCCGCCAAATGCCGTCGATGATGCGCTCACGGTCAGCCAGAACTCTTCGATTACAATCGATATTGCCGCAGACCTTTTGGCCAACGACAGCGATCCCAATGGCGATCCCCTTGAACTGGCGGCATTCAGCCTGCCGGGCAACGGTACGCTGATTGACAATGGTGATGGAACGCTGAGTTATACGCCGAATTTAGGTTTCAGCGGGACCGACACGTTCACATACGACCTCACCGACGGCACGATCTCCACGGCGGCAGATGTCGTCATCACGGTCGAAGAAGTCATTGCTTCGATTGCAACAGATGACTTCTCCGGGGCTGCACTCGGCGGGCACTGGACGGTTGCCGGCCCCAACGGATCAATCGGTGCCCTCTCCAATCAGGGTAACCAATCGTTCCTCGAACTCACGACGTCCAATGGTGACTTCGAACTGCTCGGCAACAATCGCTCAACGCGAGCCATCCAGCAGGTTGAAAACGGCGATTTCGGTATCGCGGCGCGATTCCTTAGCGTGGCTGATGCTCCGGGCCAAGCCCAGGGCCTGATAGTCGAAAACGATGACGATAACTGGATCGCACTCCAGGGCAGGATGACCCTTGCCGGGTTCGAATTATCAGCGCTGGTGACGACCAACGCGAACACCTCGACGCGGCTGTTTGCAGTTCTCTCCCCTCAAGAAGCAAGCCATTTGCGCATTGATCGGTTCGGCGACATTTGGACATTTGAATACTCGGCGGACGGGCAGAGCTGGAACTCGCTGGGTACCATCTCGCAAAACCTCGCGGTATCTGGAGTAGGTACGTTTGCAGCTAGTGAGTCGGACGGCTTCACGGCGCAAATTGACTACTTCATGGACACCGCTGCTCCTCTGGTCATCGAGGATGGTCAGGCACTGCAAGCTCCGCCCGTTGCCGCAGATGATGCTCTGTCGGCCGACGCGGGCGAAGCTCTGACAATAAATGTCGCTACGGACTTACTGGCGAACGATAGTGATGCGGACGGCGATACCGTGACGCTTGCTTCGTTTGAGCAGCCGACCAACGGCACGCTTATCGACAACGGCGATGGGACGCTAACGTATACGCCCGACGCGGGATATTTCGGACCCGATTCCTTCACCTATGCGGTTACGGACGGTGCCGAAACGACAACGGCCTCAGTCTCGATCGACGTTGCCGAAGTAAATGCCGCCGGTATCTTCTCCGATGAGTTTGACGGTTCACAGCTCGATCCGAATTGGACATTTTCGGGCATCGCCGGTTCAGCAGACGTTGTCAGTGACGCTCAGGCAGACTGGCTCGAGATTGTTTCGCCACAAGGCGTTGCGGTCGATGCCTACAACGAGCTGACGACGCCGCGCGTGTTGCAGGCGGTGGCTGACGGTGACTTCCAGATCTCTGCCGGCTTTCTGAACGAACCGCAGGTTTCGAACCAGGAGCACGGCCTGCTGATCGTCCAGGACGACAACAACTGGCTGCGATTCGACGTTGCCTACACCACGTCCGCTCTGAGATTGATCGTCGGAGTTGTCAACGATGGGGCGCCCAGCCTGGCGCTGTTCGAATCCATCAGCTCTGGTGACGTTGCTCATTTGCGTATTACGCGCGATGGCAATCTGTTCACCTTTGAAAGCTCGCAGGATGGCGAGACATGGGAGGTCCGACATACGCTGACGAGCGACATCGTACCGACCGAAGTTGGACCGTTCGCGGGCAGCGTCGCTTTCGGTGCGCCAGTACCAGGGTTCACCTCACAAGTAGACTACTTCGTTTCGAGTGACGATCCCCTGACGACACCGCCTGTTGCCATGAATGATCTGGTTTCAACAGGGGCGGACACTCCGCTGACAATAAATGTAAACGCCGATCTCATTGCAAATGATACCGATGCCGACGGCTCGGTGCTGTCTTTGGTGAGCTTTGGCCAGCCGGCTCAAGGGAGCCTGATCGATAATGGCGATGGGACGCTGTCTTACACGCCCGCGCAAGGCTTCGTTGGCGTCGATAGCTTCAGCTATACAATCAATGACGATCAGGCGGAAGCCAGCGCCACAGCCTACATCGGCGTCAGCGAGGCAGGCAATACGGCGCCAACCGGACTGACCGATTCGGCCAGCACAAGCGAAGGTACGCCGGTTACAGTGGACGTCCTGGCGAATGACAGCGACGCAGATGGGGATACCCTTTCTATCGCCGGCTTCAGCAGCGGACAGAATGGGCAGGTCAGCGAGTCGCCGGCTGGAGAACTCGTCTACACACCGGACCAAGATTTTTCCGGCAACGACTCATTTACATATTTCGTCACCGATGGCCGCGGCGGCGTCACAACGGCCACTGTTGACGTCGCGGTAGCCGCGGTCAACGATTCACCGGTCACTTCGCATGACGCTGCCGTAGTGATCGCGGGTACGGTTCTTGTCATCAATGCTTCCGACCTTCTTGCCAACGACAGCGATCCAGAGGGCGATGGGCTGACACTGGTATCGGTGAGCGACCCCAGTCGCGGCACGATCCAGGACAATGGCGATGGCACCTACAGCTACACACCGGACGCGGGCTTCATAGGCCTCGATGGCTTTATCTATACCGTGAGCGATGGCACGACGACATCAACCGGAACAGTCGGAATTACAGTTGAGCCGGCGTTCGGATTCGTGTCAGACGATTTCAGCGGAGCCATCGCATCTCCGGGTTGGTCATTATCCGGACCGGTTGGAACGGCATCCACAACACAGGCCAACGGCGAGGGCTATCTCGCGCTTACCGTGCCAAGTGGTACTCACGACGTCTGGGGACCGATCAATGCGCCATATTACGCTCAGGCAGTCGCTGACAAGGATTTCTCACTCGAGGTCAAGTTCCTAACTGCTCCGGCGGTCAAGACCCACATGCAAGGCTTGCTCGTTAAGCAGGACGACGCCAACTGGCTACGCTTCGATACACTCTATAACGGAACCGAGGTTATCGCATTCGCCGCGAGCACGGAGGATGGAGCTTCGGCAACGCGGATCGCGATACCCATCCCTGCGGCGAACGCTGCCTACCTGCGCGTCACCCGCGACGGCGATGCGTGGACATTCGAGCATTCAGCCGACGGCATTGTCTGGTTTGAGGCCGGAGCCTTCGACGCCGCCCTAACAGTCAATGAGGTCGGTCCGTTTGCGGCGACGGCGCACGACGCGCAGGCGCTTGAAGTTCAGGTCGACTACGTGAAGATTACTGGCGATGTACTGAATGACGATAGCACTGTTCCAGCACCACCGATCGCCGTCGACGATCTGCTTTCGGTCGCGGCCAATACCGAACTCACGATTGATCCGGACGTTGACCTGCTCGCCAATGACAGCGATCCGAACAACGATCAGATCTCACTGGATACAGTTGGTGCGCCGGCCAACGGAACGCTCGCCGACAACGGAGACGGTACGTACACGTACACACCGGACACTGGCTTCACGGGCGTCGATCAATTCGACTACACGATTACCGACGGTGCCGAGAACGCAGCCGCTGTCGCCAGGATCGAGGTCGATAACGTTGCGCCGACCGTTGTTGGTGAAACTCTCGAGGTCGACGAGGATGGTTCGATAACCTTCGACCCGCTGCTGAATGACAGCGATCCAAATGGTGACCCGATCGTCCTTGCGGCGGTTTCCGGTGGTATGAACGGTACGCCGACACTGAATGGCGATGGCACGATCACATATGTACCCGATGCTGATTTCTTCGGCATGGATACGATTGACTATGTGGTTAGCGACGGTGTGCGCGAAACTGCCGGACAGGCCACTATCGACGTACTGCCGATTGATGATGTGCCCATTGCAGGCGACGACGAACTCCTCACTGCGCCGGGGAATGTGCTGGTCATCGATATCGCGCAGGATCTCTTATCGAATGATGTCGACGTCGATGGCGATCCGCTTTCAATCACATCCTTTGGTCTGCCCGCCAATGGCACCGTCATCGACAATGGCGACGGGACCGCAACCTATACGCCGGATCAGGGTTTTGAGGGAACGGATAGCTTTAGCTACACGCTGACCGATGGCAATCAGTCGGTCGCAGCCAACGTCGACATACTAGTACGCGACGCGATCCATGTCTGGTACGGCACGGAACAGACATTCGGAGCCAACGGCGATGCGCAACAGTGGGTCAACCTGTTGGGCAATGTCGTCACCACTGATCTGGTCGGTTTCTCCTACTCGCTGAACGGCGGACCCGTGCGGAACTTGAGCGTCGGACCGGATACACGGCGCCTGCAAAACGATGGCGACTTCAACATCGACATCAACTTCGACGAACTTGATGGCTCCGCAGTCGATGACATCGTCACCATCAGCGCAACACGGGCCGGCGGCCAAGTGGACACGAGGGATGTTGTCATCAATTACGAGAGCGGCACGAAGTGGTCGCCCGACTATACTGTTGATTGGGAGAACGTTGCGGAGCTCGAAGACGCTGTACAGGTTGTTGATGGTTTATGGCAGCATGACGCTAGCGGCGTCCGGCCAGTGGAAACAGGTTATGATCGCGTGGTTACAATCGGCGACCAGACCTGGGACAACTACGAGGCAGCGTTCAGCGCGACATTCCACGATACGGACAATCAGGATCCTCTGGGACGCGACGGTGGAGGTTTCGGGTTCGGCATGCTGTGGAACGGCCACGGTGACACCCCGTTCGCGAACTGGCAGCCTAAGGTCGGCTGGTACGACGCGGCTTATTTCTTCAACTCGACGATAAGCCCAGGATACCAGGAGCTGCGCGCCTACGGTAATTGGAACAACGTACTCACCGCCGAGCCCCTTGTCTTTACGGAGGGTCTTACCTACGAATTCCGGCTCAGCATCGAACAAGTAGGCGCCCTCGACCGGCAATACAGCTATAAGGCTTGGGAGACCGGAACCTCCGAGCCGGTGGATTGGCTGATTCAGACCACACAGTCGTTCGATGAGCCGACGACTGGAGGACTAGCCTTCATTGCCCACTATTGGGACATCACATTCGGCGACATCCAGGTCAGCGAAATCGAGGGTAGTGATATCGTGCCGGGCGCGGCGACTGATGATGTCATCCTTGCTGTAGATACTCTCGACGCAGCCCCCGGCATCGGTGAATTCGATGTGCTCATTGGCGGTGAAGGCGCCGATCAGTTTATCCTCGGCCAGGCTGGTCAGGTATTCTATTCCGACGGTGATGCACAGACGACGGGTGACGGCGACTACGCCCTCATCTGGGACCTCGACAAGAGCGTCGATCAGATCCATCTCGCTGGCGCCTCCAGTGACTACCGTCTCGACGTCGCGCCGAGCGGTACCGAGGATGGCGTCGGGATCTTCTTGATCGAGTCCGGTGGCGCTGATGAGTTGATCGGCATCGTCCACAACGAGGATGTGCAAACGTTGGCGCTTACCGATTCCGTGTTCGTTTACGACATGATTGTCTGATCGCGCCGTTTGAATCGCAAACGGTGCGAGCCGTCGGTCCAGTATGGACGAACACCTTCCAACATTCGCTCGTGTCCACCGGAAAAAATGCGGTGCCTCTTGGTGTTGTTAAAGTCTGCGGTTGATCTGCGGTTTGACCGAACTCCCTGCCGCACCAACTAGAGCCTGTTCAACTTAAACGGACGCATAACCGGCGTTGGCGAGATAGTTGGCGCATTCCTCAGTTGAGAAGCATTTCAGCACTGCAGCGATAGCACCGGAGACGGCCTCGCAGGTGCGCGCTCGCGCCTTCCGGAGCA
>JAJFHK010000270.1 GCA_021775655.1 Filomicrobium sp.
TGATCCTTGGCTGCTACACCTTTTTTGCCGTCAATCCAGATGATGCAGCACTATTCATGAGCAAGCTCCGCGAGACCGGTTTCGCTGGCTGTAACGTCACCGTACCTCTGAAGGAAATTGCCTTCGCCACCGCCGAGCAGCGAGAACCTTCAGCCCGTGCCGTCAGCGCCGCCAACACGATCTGGGTGGAAAACGGCATAATCTGTGCGGCCAACACCGATACTTATGGCTTCATGACCTTCCTTGAATCCGCGGCACCTGGCTGGCAGGAGAACCGCCGACCTGTTGCAATAATTGGAGCAGGCGGTGCAGCGCGTGCAATCGCACATGGATTCCAAAAGGCCGGCGCAAGCGACATCGTCATCTTGAATCGCACACACGAACGCGCTGAATCACTTGCCACCGATTTGGGTGCGGGACTTAGGACCGCGGATTGGACCGAGCGTGCGCGATGCGCTGACTGGGCCTCTGTTGTCGTCAACACAACGACGATCGGCATGAAAGGCAACGGCGACCTTGGCATTGATTTCTCCAAGGCTCGATCTGACTGCGTTGTCGCCGACATCGTCTATGTGCCACTTGATACGGATCTCTTGAGGGATGCAAAGGAACATGGTCTCCGAACGGTTGACGGACTCGGTATGCTCTTGCACCAGGCCGTCCCAGGTTTCGAACGTTGGTTTGGTGTTCGCCCTGATGTTACGCCGGAACTGCGCCGTATCGTTCTCGATGATCTCGGAGTGGCTTGATGTTGATCGTTGGGCTGACAGGCTCAATTGGCATGGGCAAGTCTACCGCCGCTGCCCATTTTCGCGATAACGGAACCGCGGTCTTCGATGCCGACGCATGTGTCCACGAACTCTATGCCGGCGACGCTGTGCCACACATCGAAGAAGCTTTTCCTGGTGCCACTGGGAATGGCGAAGTAGACCGCAAGAAACTTGCTGAAATTCTACTCGCCGATGCGAACGGATTCAAACGGCTTGAAGCTATCGTTCATCCCCTCGTCCGCGATGCGGAGCGAAGGTTCCTGCGTGACGAGTTCGAACGCGGTTCGAAGGTCGCCGTGCTTGAAATCCCGCTCCTTTACGAAACCGGTGCGGATGAATTTGTTGATGTCGTCATCGTCGTGAGCACCGATTCAGAAACGCAAGCGGGCCGCGTCCTAGAGCGACCGGGCATGACCCGCGAGAAACTCTCCCAGATAATCTCGCGACAATTGCCTGATGACGAAAAGCGCAATCGCGCTGACTACGTTGTGGATACCGGCGCCAGCCTCTCGCAAAGTCGCGCCGAACTCGATTCAATAATCAGCAAACTTAAAGAGCTTCATCCAGAAGCTTATCAGCGCCACTGGTCGTAAGGCTTACCCTTTATTTTCATCGGGTCTACCGAGGTTGAATAACATGCGCCGTGAAATAGTGCTGGACACTGAAACCACCGGACTATCAGCCGAGGGCGGCGACCGGCTTGTCGAGATTGGCTGCGTCGAACTCGTCAACAGGATGCCGACCGGCAATGAATTTCACGTCTACATCAATCCCGAACGCGACGTGCCGGTCGAGGCTGCAAACGTGCATGGACTGACTGCAGAGTTCCTTGCCGACAAGCCCGTGTTCTCCCGAGTGGCCCGCAAATTTCTCGATTTCATCCAGGCTGACACGCTCGTCATTCATAACGCAGACTTCGACGTCGGCTTTCTCAACATGGAATTGCGCAAGCTTTCCGCCCCGCTGATTTCCGGCAATCGTGTCGTTGACACGTTGGCGATTGCCCGCCGCAAGCATCCAGGCGGTCCCAATACTCTCGACGCACTGTGCAAGCGATACGGGATCGACAACTCGCGACGCACCAAGCACGGCGCACTTCTCGACTCGCTATTGTTGGCCGAAGTCTACATAGAGCTATTGGATGAGCGCCAAGGGCGCATGCAGCTCGCAGCCGCTGGCCAAAAAAGTCACCAAGCCAAATCAGGTGCCGACTTGAAGGCGCAGGCACGACCAAAAGCGTTGCCTGCAAGGATCACAGATGAGGAAGCAAAGGCTCACACGGCCTTCATCGAAACTCTCGGCGAAGACGCAATTTGGCGGCGGTATCAGTAGTTGGCCATGAACGCCCTAGCTCGCAGCCGGCGCCTCGGCACCACCCTCTTCTTGTTGTTTGCGGCGGACATAAAGCCCGGCGAAATCAATCGGATCGAGCAGCAGTGGTGGGAAACCGCCTTCGCGCGTCAGATCTGATGCCAACCGGCGCAGATAAGGAAAGATCAGCGCAGGGCAGTTTATCAGCAGGAAAGGCTCAAGCGCGTCTTCCGGAATATTCTTGATCCGGAAGATACCAGCGTAAACCAGTTCAAGCTGATAGATCGTCCCCGTCGCATTGGTCGCATGAGCCTTAAAGTCGATAGCGCTCTCGAAGAGGCCATCTTTTTCATCCATGCGCCGCGCGTTGACGTTGACTTCGAGCTTCATGTTGGGGTTTTCACCGGGCCCCGACATCAACTTCTCGACGTTAGGATTCTCGAACGACAGGTCCTTGATGTACTGGGCGACGACTTGTGCCTGAATGGCAGGCTTTTCGCCCACTGCAGCGCCTGCAGCCGGGGTGCCGGATCCGTTCTGATTGTCAGTCATATCGAAGCGTCGTCCACGAATTTGGATTGTTGATGGGGCGCGCCGAATCTGGCGCGAATACATATTCGGGTGGCTATCACAGGCGCCCCTGAACCGCAATTGCTGGACCTTGAGAAACCAGTCTTACCGCTAGCGCCAAGATGTTTTCCCTTGAACTTCGCGCGCGGAATCGACCGGGCTACTGGATCTTCAGACAAATCGGCCTCTGCAGAATGGGGCCATTTGAATTGAACAGGCTCTAAGACTTGCGCTTTTTGTTGCCGGGTCGAACGGTGTTTTCATCGACCCGTTCAAATTCACCGTCAATCACCGGACCCTTCCTAGGCGGCGAATGATAAGCCTCGCCCGGCTCTTCAGTAGGCGCCTGATCGGAGCTGTGCCCGCCACCGAAGCCAGACACATGAACGGTTCCCGATTTCAGGAGCTTGTGCAGCGCCCACTTGGCCACTGCCATTCGTATGGGCGGCACCAACATCAAAAATCCAACAGCGTCGGTTAACAGCCCCGGCGTCAGCAGAAAGGCTCCGGCGATCAGCAGAAAGAGCCCCTCAATTACAGTCTCGACTGGCATCTTTCCAGCCGCAAGCGCTTCGCTGGCCCGCGCCATAACGCCAAATCCCTGGGCGCGCAGCAGAGTGGTTCCGATCACGGCAGTCAGTATGACGATCAGTATCGTCCATAAGAGTCCGATATGCTGTCCCACCTTGACCAGAATGGCGATTTCGGCCAGCGGTACGGCGATGAAAAGAAGCAGAAAAAGAAAAGGCACTCTGTGTTCCTAAAGGGCTTGGCTGGGTCGGCAGAGCCTGAATCCCACCAGGAGGCTCGGAATTAACCTACTTACCACGATGAACGCTGACATGGGACGCAAGTCGAGTTCTGACAAGAATGTTGGCTTAGCCTGTGTTGTGCCTTAAGTTGACCCACGAACGACATGAACTGTTCCCGCGTTTGCAACTCTTTTGCTCGGTCGTTCTGGACTGTCCAAGGATATGTCCGCTAAACCAACCGGATGAAATGACCGGAAAGCGCCACGGTTAACGGAGCGGTAAGCGCAATCCGCCACTAAATCCACGTAAGTTGGGCGCAGGCTCGATCGCATCCGCTCTTGAACCGCCGCCGATCCTGCACATGTCTGCCTGTAGAGGCCAAATGGTATTCGCGAAATGAACTCCAGTATCGATATCGTTACGCTAATCTCGTTAATCGTCGCAGTTGTGGTAATTTTGAAGCTGCGCAGCGTTCTAGGTCGCCGCACGGGCGATGAGGAAACGCGCATTGAGCGCTATAGGACTGAGCGAGCCCAGCAAGAAGCCGCCGCCAGTTCGGACAAAGTCGTAACGCTTCCCCGTCGGGGCGACGATGCTGAGGCCGACTATCGCCCTGATGGAGAAATCGCATCGGCGAACGCGGAGGCTCGAATTCGCGCATTCTCAGGCTCCAACAGTGCGATTCGCCAGGGGCTGCTCGATATTCTCAGGCACGATCCCGAATTCGATCCCGATAAGTTTATCTCAGGCGCCAAAACGGCCTACGAAATGATCGTGATGGCGTTTGCTGCTGGCAACCGTAGTTTGTTGAAGGACTTGCTGAGCAGCGAAGTCTACGAGGGCTTTGTCGGGGCTATCGCCGACCGAGAAGCACGAGACGAGCAGATCGACCAGAGTTTTGTTGGTATCGACCAGGCTGAGATTATCGAGTCCGAAGTCAAGGAAGGTATTGCTTCCGTCACAGTACGCTTTGCCAGCCATCTGATTTCAGCGACCCGCAACAGCGACGGCGAGGTGATCGACGGAGATCCGCAACGTATCAAGGAAGTCACGGATATCTGGACCTTCAGCCGCGACGTTTCGTCATCGCGCGCACTTTCCAACCCCAACTGGAAATTGGTGGCAACATTGGCGACGGGTTAATTGCCATGCCGTCCAGCCGACTTTTCACGTGAATCAGATTGTCCACACCACGGCGGGATAGCGCATAGCCCCCAGGGCGGGATAGGCTGCCTCGCGTCGTACGCGGGCCTATCGTGACGGCGGGATAGCGGACGAAGTGAGACATGGCCAAAGTTACTGCAACGACAGCTTTAGAGCCCGTTTCATTTTCCGATTTGCTCGGTTGGCCAGAAGACGATCATCAAGCAGCATTCCAAGCCTTCACATCTTCGGCGCCTGCCGTTCTGGCAAGCAAAAATAGCACCGCCTACCTGCGCGCAGCCTGCGGTTCCGCCCTTGAAACGAATGCAACCGGATTGACGTCAGCCAACGTCGCTCAGTCGTTCTTCGAGGAGTATTTCACACCTCATCGCATTGTTTGCGCTGACGAGAGCGGACTTCTAACCGGTTACTACGAGCCGGAACTTGCCGGATCGCTGACGCGAACACCCCAGTTCAGCTTCCCCGTATTGGCCCGGCCAGTAGATCTGATGAATCTGGTCGAAGAATCCCAGCGTGGCGCGTTATCCGACCGCCTGACCCATGGCCGGTACGTGGAAGACGGCTCATTTGAGCCTTACTTCACCCGCCAGGAAATCGACGAAGGTGCCCTCGATGGCCTTGGCCTCGAGATCGTTTTCGTCGCGGATCCAGTGGATCTATTTCTTATGCAGGTGCAAGGCTCTGGCCTTATCCACTTCGCGGACGGCAGCGCCATACGGCTTTCTTACGCAGGAAAGAATGGTCATCCCTATTCGTCCGTCGGGCGCCATCTAATTGAAACTGGAGTTTTCACCCAAGACGCAATGAACCTTGGTGCCCTTGCCGACTGGCTAAAGGCTGATCCCGCCAGGGCCAGACCGCTCCTTTGGCACAACCTGTCATACGTTTTCTTCCGTGTTCTTGGCACCGAACAGCAAACACACACGCTCGGCACCGACTCGATTCCCTTGACGCCGTTGCGAAGCCTTGCCGTCGACACCGGGTTCCACGACCTGGGCTTACCGGTCTATTTGACCGCCCCGGCACTCGATCATACGACCGAGGGCCAGTCAGGATTTCGCCGGCTGATGGTTGCCCATGACGTAGGGTCCGCGATAAAGGGTCCCGAGCGCGGCGATCTGTTTTACGGTTCCGGTTCGGTGGCAGGGGTCAAAGCCGGCATGACCAACCATGCTGTCAAATTTTTTCCATTGCTGCCAAAGAGGGCTGCGGAAAGTGAATAAGGCCCCCAAGAAAAAACCTGATCAAGCAGGTGATCCACGGGCGCCCGGCCTTTCAGAAGAAGACCTGCTTTTGTGGCAGCATATGGCACGCTCGCTGAGGCCGTTCCACGGACGTGACCGGCGTATCGTACCGGGCCGCTTTGATGAGCCAGGATTCACACCTCACGCTTCGCAACCGACCGCTGCCCCTTCGGACGTGCCGCTTCGCGATGGCGACGCTACCCCGAAAATTTCTGCTAGTTCTCGTGGCTCAAAGCTTGATCGAGCTGCCCCTTCGCTTGCCAAATTCGACACAAGGAAAGCACGCAAGATTAAGGCTGGCCGAATTGATATCGAAGCCCGCCTTGATCTTCATGGCATGCGCCAGGCCGAAGCCCACGGAGCATTGCGCTCCTTTCTGTTGCGGTCGCAAGCGCGAAAACTGAAGTGGGTCATGGTCATAACGGGCAAGGGCACATTCGCCCGCGATGGTGACAACTCAAACCCACTCGGCGGCGACTGGGGCGCGCCTCCACGCGGCGTGCTCCGCCGCAACGTACCAATTTGGTTGTCTGAACCTGATTTGCGTACCGTAGTGGTGAGTTACACGCCTGCGGCCGTTCATCACGGCGGCGATGGCGCGCTCTACATTCAGATGCGATCAACCAAAAAATAACGCGCGAGCCGGTTTCCCAGATTCGCGCGCTGGCTCGATGTCATGTTTTCCGTGTGACGCAGTTTCAATGCCTACGGACAGGTCGCTGCCAGGCCTTTCAGAGCCGCAGAGATACCGATGAGAGAAAAAGTATCCTCGGTCGGCGACCCTGAATCTGAAGTTGCTTCGACTTTCATGGTGGAGCCACGCTTCATCGATTCAATTAGCTTCAGTTCCTGCGTGGGGTCGGCGACAAACGCCTTATCGTCTTTTGCAAACAAGTCATAGGCTTCCGCTCCCACACTGATCTTTACCGTGCTGCCCTTCTGGATTTGATATCCAAGGCGCACGCTAACCTCAGATTTAACGCCATCCTTTGGCCAGGCCGAGACGTAGAAGAACACACCTTCGCGGTTGGCGCCCTCGGGTGTACTGTCCTTCGGCTGCGAAGCTGCAAAGCAGATCTTCTTATTCGAATCCTCGTGCGAGAACACGCTCCAGTCCCGATATGTCTTCACAAGCGTTGCTGCCGATGCTGTGCTCGCGATCGCAACGACCAACGCTCCTGCCAGCGCTATCGTTTTCATCCATCTCGTGTCGGGAGTGATCATGGGTTCGTGCACCGTCCTTTTAGATTTCGAATTCGTCCGACTGCCACCCGTATAAAGAAAATCGGGCGATCTTGTCACCCTTGGCCGCGAATCGAACTGTTTCCTTGCATATTTGTCACGTCTCGGAGCATTTCGTCTACATCTGGGCCACCCGGCCGCATCGGCCGGTCAGCGAATCGGGCAAGGCACCTCACCCGATCGTACATAACGATGGCCCCAGCCATCGCAACGTTGACGCAAAACCGCGTCGGGATCCTGACAACATGGTCGCACCGCTCAATCAGCGGCGGCGACAGCGACCCAAGTTCCGGCCCAAGTACATAGGCTGCCCGGATCGGATGGCGGAAGCTTGGCAGGTCGATGGCTTCTTCGGTCAGTTCGACCCCAACCAACTGGCAACCTTGCGGCAACGCCATCTCGTCAAGCCCGTTCCAATTATAGTGCGGCAAGTGAGTGCGCCCTTTGGACGTATCTGCCGCAGCCTCCAACGCCTGATATGTTGCCCCGATCGTGAAGGTGAAGTTTGCCCCGAATCCATGTGCAGAACGCATCAAGTTACCGAGGTTCAGCGCCTTCGACATGCGCTCGCCGCCAATCGCGAAGTAACCTCGCGGCACAGGCGGCCAATTCGTCGACTGGACATTCATTCCTCTTTTCGACATTCGGGTTCCTGGCGGTTTGAGGGGTGGCAATTGGGCGAGCCCGGCGGTTAAGAGGTTTCACATGAAGGCGGTCGTCTGCAAGTCCCTGAACGGCCCCCAGGGGCTAGAGCTGGTCAATCTGCCCGATCCACAGCCCGCCAGCGGTCAGGTCGTGGTAGCCGTGGAAGCCTGCGCCCTCAACTTTTTTGATACGCTCATTACCCGCGGAAAATATCAGTTCAAGCCGGAATTACCGTTCTCGCCCGGCGGTGAAATCGCCGGCGTTATCGAGGCCGTCGGTCCAAACGTTGAAGGATGGCGGTCAGGCGATCGTGTCGCAGCCTATCTAGGCTGGGGCGGAACTCGCGAGAAGGTTGCCGTCGATACCTCTCGCCTTGTTGCCATCCCGGAAGGTGTCAGCAGTGCGTCCGCCAGCGGCGTCTCAATTACCTACGGAACGGCGATCCACGGACTTCGCGACCGCGCCATGCTTCTACCGGGCGAAAGCGTCGCAGTACTAGGCGCATCCGGTGGCGCCGGACTGGCGGCAGTGGAACTAGCCGCAGCCATGGGCGCCCGCGTCATTGCGGTAGCCTCAAGTGCAGAGAAGCTCGAAGTCTGTCGTGCTCACGGCGCCGATGACGTCATCGACTACACGAGCGGCAACCTCAAATCCATTTTGCGCGATCTGACCGATGGAGCCGGCGTCGACGTGGTTTACGATTGCGTCGGCGGCGAAAACGCTGAGCCGACGCTCAGGTCCTTGGCATGGGGTGGTCGTTATCTTGTCATCGGTTTTGCCTCCGGCGACATCCCGAAAATCGCACTAAACCTTCTTTTGTTGAAGGGAGCCTCGGCAATTGGGGTCTTCTGGAGCGAATCGGTGAATCGGGACCCTGCCAGTCATCGCGCCAACATGGCTGACGTTATGGCCTGGACCGCCGACGGAATGTTGAAAGCTCGTGTCGATCGAACGCTGCCGCTCGAAAATGCCGCAGAGGCGCTTTGCCTGATCGACGACCGCAAGGCCGTCGGCAAGATTGTGCTGACGACCAAGTAGGCGGTGTGGAACTTTTGTGCACGGCGAGAATTGATTCCTTAAGCGTCAATTAACCAGCGGCTGAAAGAAACTGATTCTCCAGCCGAAATCCACGTGCGTGGGTTGCCTAGCAAGGTTCGCCTGGGTAACACAGTACACCGACATTTTAGTCCTCAGAGATAGCGGAAAGCTCTGATGTTCTGCGTAAATGATGAGCCTAGCGGCCCGTTGCATTTCACTATTGGTGCACGATGGATCGGCGCGCTTGCTATCCTGGCTCTTGTTGCTGGACCGGGCTTCTTCGCGTTCGCGCTTATGGATGCACTTTATCGTGACGTTCCTCCCGCTTCCGTTTCCCGTCTCCACGTAAAGGCAACCGCGGGCGGTTCAGCAAGTCAGATGCCTGGCAGTCAGTTGAGTCCTGTCGCCGACAAAGTAACACCAGGGACGGGCTCAACGCACAGCAGCAGTGCCGCCCGAACATCCTCGAACAATCCCATACATGCCTATCTAAACCTAACGGGTAGGTCCGATTTTAACGCGCTGCCTTCTCATGACGGCGCACTAGACAGCCGTGCGTCGACCACGACATACCGCACCGTCTGCGTGCGCCTATGTGACGGCTCTTATTTTCCGATCAGTGAAGCAGCAACGAACAGGCAGTTCGCTGCAGACGAGGCGCAATGCCAGTCACGCTGCGGTTCGCCGGCCCGGCTATACGTCTATGCAAACGGCAGCGAAACGCCGCTTCAAATGCGCGACCTTTCCGGCAATACCTATCTTGAGTTGGAAACTGCTTTTCGGTTCCACACGTCCTATGATGCCCAGTGTAAATGCCGGTCCCAGCCGTGGACCTTAGCATCGAAAAATCGCCATCGCGGATACGCCGAACTGGAAGCTGCAATGCATAGATCCGCTCCGATGCTGCCGGTCGCTGTCGTGGCGGACCAGACGTCGCCTGACGATGTTCCTCAGCTCGCTGATGTTTCGCATATGGCTTCTTTGGAAAATTCCAATGTGGCGCAAGTTCAAGCACAAACTTTGATCTCAGTGGAGGAGTCGGTAGCTCAAACGGTTGCAGCGCGCGCCGCAACCGAATCCGAAGTTGCTGCCATCACAGACGAGTGGAAATGGCGCGACCGGATTGCGGCCGTTGCCAGGCGAACAGCAATCGTTGCAGACTTGGAGCTTCCAGGACGCAGTCGGCCGGTACGTCTGGCAGCGGCTGCTCAGCCCCAAATTCCAATTGCCCCAAATTTCCTATTTCTGGATCCGGCGACATTTGAGCAAAGTTCGGGTCCGGGCGCAGTCGCGGTTGCCGAGCTTTCCGGACCGGTTCGTCAAGAGGCGCAGCGAAGCGCCACCGACATTCTTATGCGCAACCTGAATCCACATTTCTAAAATCTGACCGCCGGATCGCATCGAAATCGGACAATTTTCGATCAGCGTTCAGAAATTATTCGCTTTGTCGGCCGATACTGCCGCCAAGTGTTGAGTAATAGCGTTCTCGAAAAGTAAATGATGCGTATCATCGGCCCATCGCAAGCGAGTGTTGTCCTTGCCTGCGTTCTCGCGAGCATTGCTGCGCCGGAAGCTGGCGCACAGTCTCTGTTCCAGAGCCTGTTTGGCAAAATGTTCAATAATTCGCCGCCCAAGACCGCCCCGTCTTCGGCACCCTCGGCCCAGGTAAGCCCGCTGCGGCAGGGGACGAACTTCGCCGTTCCAGACTACGGATATCGCAAACCTGAAACGCACCAGCAGCATTCGGGTGGGGTGTATCGCACGGTCTGCGTACGTACGTGCGATGGCTATTATTTCCCGATCAGCGGTTCGACTTCGCGCTACAAATTCCACAAGGATGCAGATGCCTGTTCGGCGCGCTGCAGCGGAGGCAAGCTCTACTATCTCCCCAGGCGATCTGAAAACATGGGCGCGATGATCGACCTCGGTGGACGCCGCTACGATCAACTCAAAAGCGCTTTCGTCTATCGCAAAAAGCTGATTAGCGGGTGCGCCTGCCGTCCGATGCCGTGGACTGCTGCCGAACGCGCTCGTCACAATCGCTACGCCTATGCCGAACAGATTCTCCGGCTCAACGAACAACGCGCCAAGAGGCTGCGTGAGCAGGCAATTGCCCGGGCTAACGAACCGTCGGTTGACGAAGGCTCGGAAAGACACCCGGCCACAGATGCAGTCGCCGCAGTCCTGGAACGGAGTGAATCCGAGGTGCAGGCCGCCGATGGTGAACCCTCGACCAGCCAAATGCAGCCTCACGAAACCACCGACAGCGCCTATCTTGCTGTTGTGAAAGCCGCAATTTCAGGTGAAGTGGTCCAATCAGCTCCGCCCCAGAAATATTCTCCCCGTCGTACCAAATCGATTTTGACAACAAAGACAAAACCTCGCCGAAAGCGCAGAACGAAGCGCAAATCGGCACCGGCCACGGGCTGGTCGTCTGCAGGAGGCAGCAAGTACACTTGGCCCGGCGACCGCTGATCTCAGCCCTGCCCGGCCGGCAATTCCGCGCATCGTTCCTTGCAATCTTCAACATCCGGCGCGATCATGATCCGCCGGTGCGTTGAAGCGTGCGCTTCTGCACTGGGCAATTGTAGGTGCCGGGGTGTCGCAAACTGGCGCGGATGCTGCGAAGCAGTGGGCATCCAAAGCGACCACAAGAAACGAAGGAGGCGCATTTTGAGCGATAGCGAGCCTATACAATTCCTGAAGCTGCGGAGTAAGGGTGCGCCCTCCGTGGCCCCGCCCAGCCCACAAGGGGTCGGCGATCATCGTAAAGTGAGCGCCCAAACCCGGTTTGATCGCAAAGAGCTTTCTCAGATCCTCTCGGTCTACGGTCG
>JAJFHK010000028.1 GCA_021775655.1 Filomicrobium sp.
CCGCTGTGCGGTATGCGCGCTTCGCGGTCTTTTCGTCCATTTGATCGTCAAACAGATAAGCTAAAGACTTGGGGTCCAAGCGATCGGCTTGGCCGAAGTCATTTTCCCATTTCGCATAGGTTGGCGTTGGCATCGAACCCACTGGCATGGGGCTCCAATAGGCTTTCAGAGGCGTATTGCTGCTAATGATGCTGTGGTTTGGGTCTAGCATTCCGAAGAATTTTTTGCTCCGCCCATCGCGCTGAAACACATAGACCCCGTTAATGATCTCAACGTATGTGTCGTTCATGAGCGTCTTTACTCTGGGCTTGTCCGGGTCGGTCCATTCCTTCCAGGTTTTCGGCGGATTAGCCCAATAGTCCGGGCGGTATGTTTTAATGATTGGGTCTTTCGGCAAGCAGTAGCCAATCGTATGGGCCAAGCGCAGACTGTAGCCTGCGTTGTGGATCAGTGCCGTCAATCCAATCCTGTGAACGTTATCCATCGTCCACAAGCGCACGCGCCCACGCCCGCCACCGGCTTGCGCGGGAAATACGGCTTTCCACGTGATCAGTTTTCTAAGGTTGTCGCGGTGCAGGCCGCACGCTGTTGTCACTTGATCGTCGTTGAACAGTTGAACGGCCATGCGTCGCCTCCATGATTCGAGGAAATATATTTACTTGCTCTAAACGTCGCAAGAAAAAACTTGCGTCATAAAGCGCAAGTAACATATGTTCCCAATTGTTCTCGATGATTCCAACGTGGCGCATGCCGGAAGGAGGAGGCCTTATGGCATCCATCAGAAAGCGAACACTACCTTCAGGCACATTCGCCTGGCTCGTCGACTACAGAGACCAGAACGGTCGGCGGCGGGCTAAGCAGTTCGATAAACGCCGGGACGCCGATCGGTTTCTGGTGACCGCGCGCGCCGAGGTCGTCTCTGGTACTCATGTTCATGATGGCGATAGCATCAGGATAGAGGATGCCGCAGGTCTTTGGCTGGGTGTGTGTGCGGCGCGCCAGGAAGCAGGTCGCCGCATGGAGCGAGCGACCTACCGTGATTACGAGAGTAAGGTCCGCTTACATATTCTTGATCCTGGGATCGGGATCAGCGGGGTCTTGCTGTCGCGGCTAAACCGCAAGGCCGTGAACGAGTTTCGTGATCGGCTTCTAGCATCGGGACGATCCGAAGCCCAAACGCGTAAAGTGCTGTCGTGCCTGGGCCTGATCGTCAAACACGGCCAGGATAGCGGCATGATCGCCAGCAATCCGGTCGCGGGCGTCCAAGTCCTCCGCTCCACGCGGGTGCATGAGCGCGTTCGCGTCCCCGAGAAAGACACAATTAGGCGTTTGATCGCGGTAGCACCTGAACCGTTCCGGCCCGTAGTCATCGTCGCCGCCATTTGTGGGTTGCGCGCATCGGAGACCCGCGGACTTCGGTGGTCCGATGTCGACTTTGATAATGGCTATATCCACGTCCGCCAGCGCGCCGACGCGTTTAACGACATCGGCCAGCCCAAATCAGATGCCGGCGCAAGGTCTGTGCCCATGGGACCGATCGTGTCTAATGCATTGCGGCAACGGCGATTGGCCTGCCCACCGTCCGCGCAAGATCTAGCTTTCCCATCCAAGCGGGGTACCGTGCAATCCCACTCGAACATCCTGAAGCGCCACTTCAAGCCGCTTTGCCGGAAGATCGCGGTTGATATGCGCTGGCACGATCTTCGGCACTTCGCCGTCTCCCTATGGATAGAGCAGGGATTTAGCGTGAAAGAGGTGATGACGTTTGCCGGCCATTCGTCGGTGCAGATGACGATGGACCGATACGGACATCTGTTTCCGTCAGAGGACCATCACCGCGGCATGGCAGCCGTCGAAGCACGTCTGCTCAGCTGAGTGCAACAGATCCGCAACATCGAAGACGATAAAGAAACTAACGCATTGATTTCATTTAGCGATGTTTTCTCTACCACGGGCCTCATAACCTGAAGGTCGCAGGTTCAAATCCTGCCCCCGCAACCAAACCAACTAAACACCGGTCCGTCAAAAACAGTTCCGGCACAAGTCAGCTGGGCATCCTTCTGCGATCTGACATTGCTGCTTCAGATTGCGGTTCACCGGTCGCTCTAAAGGACATAGTCGATCGATGTCTCGAGGGCGTGCAGGAAGGAGCGGGCTGACGAACGCGGCGACATCAGCAGAAACGAGTCCGGACCGTCTCTCAGGATAATCGCCGCCAGATGTTCCATCATCGTGCGGGTCACGGCACCCTGCGCGAAGATGCCGGGGTCGAGATCGAGGAGGCAGATCCGCTCTAGCGCAGTGCGGGCCAGCGGCCCGGACATGCTCAACATGACCCAGCTGTCGGACTGGTCGGTGTAATAGCCGGTGTCGCCCAAAGCGCGTTCGAGCTCAGCCGCGGCGTCATCGCCTTCAGGCGCAAACAGGGCGAACATCTGGTCTGTCTGCAGGCCCAGAAATCGCACCCGACCGTCCTTTGAAACTGTGGAGCTGCCGGAAGCGGGCAGGCCGGCGTCGAATGCTGCCGTCATTTTCTGTTCGAGGGGCACTGCACCGCCCAGAGGAACGGCAATTGAAACCAGCGCGCAATCCGTGATTTCGGACAACGAGACGCCGCTGTACTCGCGGTGAAACCCGTCAAGCGGTGTGCGTGGTGTCAGCGTCGGCTCAGGCACGAAGACGTTCTCCCTCGGGGTCGATGAAGTGAGGGGATACGATTTCAACATCGATGTTCTTGCCGCGGACCAGATCGACGGCCACAACCGTTTCGCCCTGGCGCTCTGCGCCCTGCCTGATGAATCCCAAGCCAATCGAATGGCCGAGGTTTGGCGAATAGGCGACGGAGGTCATCCAGCCTTCGTCGTTTTCCGTTGTGGCCGGGTTGCCTTGCGACACGAAATGGGCGCCGGCTTTGAGTTCCTCGTCGCGGTTCACCGGCCGGAAGCCGACGAGCGACAGACCGTCTTCGCGGTTCAACTCAGCGCGTTCGGACAGAATATTGCCGATGCAGTCCTTGTTCTTCGACACCATGCGGCCCATGCCAAGGTCGCGGGC
>JAJFHK010000271.1 GCA_021775655.1 Filomicrobium sp.
AGGTCGGGAACGAAGGTCAAAGTTTACCGTGGTGGTGAAACATCGACGCAGGAGTTCTCGGCTAGATGACCCGGGCGATGGACAGTCTCAAAAATCCGCGCAGTGTAGTCGCGGCCATTGGAACGGTCGTGGCCCTGCTGCTCGTCGCCACGCCGACATTGGCGCAGCGAGTGGTCCCGTTGTCGTCCGACGAAGTGTCGGACATGGCACTGGACCCAGCGGCGGCGCCGGCTGCCGAGTCGATGGCGCTCGCCTTAATCAAGGCGAAGTTGATCACGCTGGCGGTTCCGATTCGCGATGTGATCATCGCGAATCCGAGTATCACTGATGTCATCGTGAAGACGCCGCGACAAGTTTATCTGGTGGGACAGGGCACCGGCGAAACCAGCGTTTTCTTCGTTGGACTCGACAACAATGTAGTCAAGCATCTGGTCGTTGAGGTCGAGGCCAATCTCGACGAGGCGCGACAGGCCTTGAAAGAGGTCTTGCCTGACGCCCACATCATATTGCGCAACGTTAACAGCAACGTTGTCATGTCGGGCACGGTACGTTCCGCGCAAGATGCCGCGGATGCGTTTCGAGTGGTCTCTCGGTACCTCGAGTACGATGATGACGGAGGCGAGGAACGCGTCATTAGTATGCTGAAAATCTCTGAAGATCAGCAAGTAATGATGAAAGTCCGCGTCGGCGAGATTCAACGCAGCACAACTAAGACGCTCGGATTTAACACCGATTTTAATCGTGTGTTCGATGGTGGCGAAAAAGGCTTTTCGTTGAGTGTGGCAGGTGCGGCCAATGTGGCAAACCCGGCAGCTCTCGGCAGCTTAGCGCTTAACCAATTTGGCTTCGATTCACCGCTTTTTACCTCACTTGAGCGTCAAGGCCTCTTGAAGACTCTTGCCGAGCCCGTGTTGACGGCAATGTCGGGCGAATCCGCAAGCTTCGTTGCCGGCGGCGAATTTCCGGTGCCGACAGGCATTGACGTTAATGGTCGGGTTGCATTCGAATTCAAACCGTTTGGTGTGGTGCTTGCCTTTCAGCCCGTGGTTATTTCGGGAAACCAGATTGTGTTGAATATTTCGGTCGAGGTTAGCGAGGTTTCGAACGCGAACTCGATTACGATTGGTACCGACATCATCCCCGGCTTCAATGTTCGGCGAACAGAGAGCGCCGTTACGTTGCCAAGCGGCGGCACGATTATGATTTCCGGTTTGCTTCAGAACGATGAGATTAACGATCTCAGTGGCATGCCAGGAATTATGAATCTGCCGGTACTCGGAGCTCTTTTCCGGAGTCAATCCTACCAGCGCGCCGAGACCGAACTGATCATCATCGTTTCGGCTCATCAGGTTCGAAGCATGGATTCTCCAACGGCGTTGAGCTTGCCGACGGACGGATTTGTTACGGCGAGCGATACCGACATGTATCTCTATGGACGTCTACACAAACGTTATTCTAGTAGCGGTGAACTGGCCGATCTCCCGTCAATATTCGGGCCCTTCGGCTACATTATGGAGTGAGGGGCAAGGTAAACGTGATGTCATATGCGACAGTATATCCGCTCCTCAAGCGGGCTTCGTTGGCTGCGTTCGTCGTGTTGTCAGTGGCGGCGTGCCAGTCACCACCTGCGGGTCCGCCCGAGTATGGTGAACGATATTCCGTCACACCGGTTTTGACGAATTATGTCCTGGCTACAGAATTCGAGCCTGGAACCGGAAGGATGGTTTATGAGCACCTGGGTCGGTTGCAGCGATTCGTAAAGCAGTACAATCGTCGCGGTCGATCTCACTTGGTCATTGCGACGACGCGCGACAGCGCGGGAGACGACGCGCAGCGGCATATGGCGGAATTCCAGAAGCGTTTGGAACGTGAAGGGATCGATCCAAGGCGTATCAACGTTCGCCCGGGCGCGGCGCCGCTGGGGAACGATCACATCGTGGTTCTGAGTTTCAGAGGTTACGAAGCCGGCGTCCCTGAATGTGGCGATTGGAGGGGAGCATCCGGATTCAATCCGGGAAATCTGCCACATACAAATTTCGGCTGCTCATACCAGCGCAATATCGGCCTGATGCTGTCCGATCCGGGCGAATTGTTACAAGCGCAGGATGCGGATCAAATGGATTCCAATCGCTCTTCTTTGTTTGTTAACGGGTTCCGGCGGGGCGAAGAAAGCGAAGAAGAAGCTGAATCGCTTTCTGGCCTTTAGCCGGTGATTGGCGCGCGCAAGGAGATGGCAGTGGTCTGGTATCCGGCAGGTATGGAGGTGAGTCATTCTTAGGATCTCGATTATTGGCTTCGTTCTTAAGGACGAGACTTCCACTGCACTTCAAGGCATGCAGGAGGATCGTCGTTTGGGACGATCTCGCATGGCAGTCCAAACCGGTGGTATCCAAGCGGCGATCAATTATTTGTCCGCTAATGAGACGCCGCAATTGTTGATCGTAGAGGCCAATGAAATGGGCGATGCGTTGTTTGATCGCATCGAGGCATTGGCGGAAGTCTGCGACCCGAATAGCAATGTGATTCTGATTGGCGCGGAAAACGATATTTCGCTTTACCGGCAGCTCAAGGATATCGGCCTTGCGGAATATTTCTGTGGTTCGGTGACCACCGATCAAATTATCGCCGCCATCGATACGGTATTTGGCGACGAAGGCGAGGTGAACCAAAGCCGGGTCGTTACGTTTATCGGCGCTCGCGGCGGCGTGGGGAGCAGCGTCATAGCGGCGAATGTCGCCTATGAACTGGGCCAGCAATACAAAGATGATGTGCTGCTTGTTGACTGTGACTTGAACTTCGGAACAGCGGCTCTGACGTGCAACGTGGAGCCAAAACAGACACTTGCGGATATCCTCGCGCAGCCCG
>JAJFHK010000272.1 GCA_021775655.1 Filomicrobium sp.
GCAGCGACGGTGCGCCGCTACCGACGGGCATTGGTAATTCTAAATTAAGTTGGAAGGTTTGCGGGCAACATTGAAGGCCTTGCTTCGAATAATCGGTATCGGCATCTCGCGATAGATCATGGCGTACCGCCGCCAAAACGGCTGCGCCATTTCTCATCCAGCCCTGCAGAGCATTCAATTCCGAAGCGTAGGATTCAACCTCATGCTCCTCGCTGTCTCCGAGCATCAGGTCTTTTGGAGAGTAAGGCAAATCCTTTGAAAACTTCTCGCGGTCAACCCCGCGGTGAAGCAGCTCGACGAGAGCCCAGGCTTCGACATGCGCAGGCGTGCGCTCCTCGAAGGAAAGCGTGTGCGTCGCCGGCTTGCCGTCCTCGCAGAACTGCAATTCAAGCAAACCAAGTCTGAATTCGACCGACAGCCCGTCATTGAATTCTTTTGTCCGAAGCGAATGCGCTTGATCGTTCCAAATAAGGTTCAGGTGAGCATTATCTTCTTCGGCATCGATGTAGCTGTTGGCAATTCGCGCCAACCAATGCAGCGCATTGTGCGCCTGTCTGCGCGCCTCGTTCATGCGCTGGGCCGGGATTGGCTCGATGTCTTGCCAAGCAGTTGCAGTCATTGTTCGAACTCCAAGGATGAAACCCACTTCCAACTCACGTTTCAGGCAGCGTCAGCCCCATAATAGAGCATAACCACATGCTCGGCCTCGGCAAAGAAAAGCCAGCGCTCGATGACGACGCCGATGCCCATAGCGAGCACCGCGACAAGAGCAAACAACGGTGCCGTAAACGTACTTACCATCAACAAAAGCAACAGGCATACGATAGGAACAAGGAACATCAGGTAGGCCGACAGCCGCCGTAGCTTGTCAGCATGGTTGCGTGCGACTTTGAAACCCATTTCTCGCATGACGTAATTAGCCTGTGCATGCGGCGGTTCGAGATGGTGCACTTTCCCAATATGTCCGAGGCCCGTTGCGTTCTCGGGACGCAGCGTCCTGGGAGCCTCGTCTATGGCCTCCCAGTAAAATCGCTTGGTGAAGTAAGCGCCGATGATAGCGACCAGCGGCAAAGCAATTGCCCAAGTTGGTAACGGCGCAAAAAACGACAACACGAAGACGAATAGGATGCCGCCAGTTGCCATCGCAAGGGTGAGATACACTGCCACGGTCAGCGGCTGGTTCCACGCCCGTATTGTTGGCAACGAAGCGTAGATCATCCCGGTCGCATAGACCGTCGTTAGCGCCAGTACCGACACCAGCAGCGAGGCGATGATCACAGGGCCGTCGAACTTCTCATAGAACACCCACGAGATGCCCAGGATAGCCGCCGGAATATAGGTCGCAACCGCCAGCACACCTTCGCGCGACAGCCATGAGCTGCGCCATTGCGAAAAGGCCCGCCATGCCCGCTCTGGCCGCCCAAGATGTGCAGTAGAAGATAGAAGCCCCCCGGTGACCAATGCCAGCGCCAGCCCGAGACCGATAAGACCGAGCGCCCAGTCAGGTGGGAAACCACCGAGCGCCGATGCCATGGCTAGCCAGACCAGAAGCCCGTAGCCGGCACCCGAGGCGGTCGTGAAGAATATGACTGAGTATGCGGGATGCATGGTGTCTCGTTACTGGCAGTCTTAAAAGAGGTCAGAGCGCGAACCCTGTCATTGCGACAGCATCTTGTCGGCCCAGGCGAAGAAGGAGGTTGCGAGGTCTTTTCCTGGCGGGTCAGGTGCCTCGACCGCAGGCTGAAAATTGTTTGCCGAGCCGTCGCGGCGCGCCCTTGGAGGCAGGTACTTATTGACGGGTTTATAGCCCATCTCCGGCATCAGATCATAGCCGCCGCGATCTGCCACGAGCTTGGAGACGGCGCTGTTAGGATCGCCGATGTCGCCGAAGTGGCGCGCGCCCGTTGGACAAGCTCGCACGCACGCCGGAACGCGATCTTCTTCAGCCAGGTGCTGATTGTAGATCCGGTCGACGCACAATGTGCACTTTTTCATAACTCCGTGATTTTCGTCGTATTCGCGCGCTCCGTATGGGCAAGCCCACGAGCACAGTTTGCAACCGATGCAGGTGTCCGGGTTGACCAGAACGATACCGTCTTCTTCACGCTTGTACGAAGCCCCTGTGGGGCACACCGTAACGCAGGCTGGGGTCTCGCAATGAAGGCAGGATCGAGGGAAATGGACGGTTTGGCCGGACTCGCCGTCGCCAACTTCAAAGCCGTGAATACGGTTGAGCCAGGCCCCGTGCGGATCTGCTCCGTAGGGGTCGGTATCGGAAAGTGGTGCAGAGTACCCGCCGGTATTCCATTCCTTGCAGCTTGTCGCGCACGCCTGACATCCAACGCAGATGTCGAGGTCAATGACGAGGCCGAGCTTTTTTTTCGTCGATTTAGGCAAGGTGGTCATCGGGCATCCCCGCTGGCGAAGAACTTCTGCACCATTGAAAGTGCCGCCGCTGCACTATCGCCCGGTGGGAACACGGGATAGTGGAGGTTCACGACCAAACCGTTGCTGACGAGCATTGTCAGCCTGCGCAACAGGACCATGCCGTTAATCTCGAAGGTTGGAAGTCGAAGAGCACGGGTGAGCAGGAGATCGGCATCGCTCAATACCGGATACGGCAGGTGCAGGCGGTCCGCCATCTCACTTTGATAAGTCGGCGGATTGGTGCTCAGCCCTACGACTTTGACCCCCTGCGATTCAAATTCGGCATTCAAGTCGCGGAAGGCACAATTTTGCGGAGTGCATCCGCGTGCTCCAGCGATCTCGTCCCATCCCTCTGGAAGAGGCTCGCCAGGTACGCCTGTTCGAGGGTATGCGAAGACGACGACAGGGCCAGTGCCGAACTTGGGAATGTTGATCACCCCTCCGGTTGTCGCCGGAAGCGCAATTTCTGGAAAAGGCATCCCAAGCAAATGATCTGCGGCTCCGTCATTGCTCGGCTCAGGCAGGTCGGCGGGAGTCTGCAAGAGTTGGGTCATCGGCCAGCCTTCCGAAATTCAGCACCGAAATTCAAGACGTCCGGACGCTCAAATTCGAAGGGTTGTTTGAACGGCTCAAATCGGGGCTCGGTTTCGTGCGCACCATCGGCTTTCTCGATATTTACGCGCAGGTCGAACCAGGCTGCCTGACCTGTGATGGGGTCGGAGTTTGAATAGCGATAGCCACCGCCGCCTTCAGGCAGAAGCTCGGAAATGAGGTGATTAAGCAAGAACCCCTGGTTGGATTCTGGGGCGTCGTCACTAAGGCCCCACGCTCCTTTGCGCTTGCCGATCGCATTCCAGGTCCAAATCGTGTCGCGGTTTACACCTTCCATTAGCCGTACCTGGCACTTCACTCGGCCAATCACCGAAGAGACCCAAACCCAGTCATCATCCTCGATCCCGTGTTCCCGTCCGAGGTCGCGGTGAATATAGAGTCGGTTCTGCGCCGTGATCTGCCGAAGCCACGCATTCTGTGAACCCCACGAGTGATACATGTGCATGGGCCGCTGTGTGATGGCATGCAGCGGGAACGTTGCCTGATCGACCATCGACTCTTCGAACGGTGGATACCAGAACGGTAGCGGGTCGAAGTGTTTTGTAATTCGCTCGCGGTGGCTTTCAGGCGGTTGAATATCGCCATGGCCTTCCGCAGCCAGCTTGAATTGTTGCAGCGGCTCTGCATAAA
>JAJFHK010000273.1 GCA_021775655.1 Filomicrobium sp.
GCCCGGTAAACTTTATTCTTACAGAGATCGCAAAGGATCAGCCGAGTTGGGGAACGCTGTCGGCGATCGATACGCGGAGCGGCGGCAAGTTGCGTTGGCAGATCAAAACCGAACAACCACTGATCGGAGGCGTACTGGCGACCGCGGGCGGTCTACTTTTCATGGGTGAAGGCGACGGCCACTTCAGTGCCTTCGATTCCAATGACGGTAAGAGACTGTGGAAGTTCAATGCCGGAGCCGGCGTCAATGCGCCGCCGATTAGTTACAAAGTCGGCGATACCCAGTTTGTTGCGGTCGCCGCCGGTGGGCACGGATTGCTTCACTATCCTTCAGGCAGCGCACTCATTGCTTTTTCACTACCGGACTGACTTGCGGAATGTTGGTGGAAGGGGAACAAAAAACCCCAGGAGCCACTGGCCCCCTATTACGCCGACTGGCCGACAACATCCCAAACGGCAACGGCAAATGTGGTCAGACCAATGATCGCGAGTACAATAAGCGCGACATTACGGAAGTGGTCCCGTCCGGCACCAGAAAAAAACCTGCTCCCGATCCATGTTGCCAGAAGGTTGGGAGGCAATAGGATGAGCCCGTAGGCAACGGCTTCGGGTGTGAGCAGGTCAAAGTAGAATAGCGATGGCACCGACGCGAACAATAGCGCGGCGATCACGGCAAGAACATTGCCCCGCTGCTGTTCCGGTGTGCCCGAGCGGGCGAGCGCAATGGCGACGACGGGTGGGCCACCCATCCCGGCCGCGCCCTGGACCAATCCACCCGCTGCCCCCGCAAACAGCAATATTGACCGGCTGACTTTTTCGGTCAGCTGGCCCCCGTTTGCCAGAAAAGCAACCATCAAAACGACCAGCGCCGAAATCACGATCTTCATCAGGTTCGGGTCAACGGACACCAATACCCAGGTACCGAGCGGCAGTGCGAGAAAGATTGCGAGCGTCATCGGAAGTACAACCGACCGCTCGCTATGGCGAATTGCATCGGGCAACAATTGCAGTGTTGAAGGCAGGCCCATCACGGTCAAGGCCGGAATGGCGATGTGTGGTCCGTAAGTCAAACTGAGAACCGGGACGATGATCAGGGCGGCGCCAAAGCCAACGAACCCTCGAATAAAGCCCGCGAGCGCTATCGCTGCTATGACTAACCCAAGGCGGCCATCGATGGCGATATCAAGGAAGGGTCTCGTCCAGTCCTCCAACATCATAAGCGCACTACTCTGCCGACAATGGCGAATCTAGCCATCGCGTGCTAATTGGCTGTCGAGTGGACTCGAACGCCTCGAATCGTGAGGGCATCCGTTCTGGCCTATGCCAGACCATTGCCTTCAAAGTTTTCATGGTCGTTCTAATCAATGTCTTCAACATTCCTTCCAGCGCGCGCGCGATAGACGGGCAGCGACAACCCGTAGGTGATTGCAAGTCCACGAATGATCAGTGCCGAGGCTCCCCCAACAAAGGCAGCAACCCAACGGTCGATTCCGAAACCCACAAGCAAGACATAGAGAATTGCGCCAGCCAGAGCGGCAGTAACGTAGATTTCCCGCCGCAAGAGAATCGATGGTTCCTGGCCGAGAATGTCCCTGACGATCCCGCCAACGGTCGCTGTGATGACACCCATTGCAACAGCGACCACTGGTCCAGCGCCGTTGTCGATCCCCTTGGCGGTTCCCGCCATGGTTACTAATGCCATACCAATCGCATCAAGCCAGAGAATGAGCCGGTAGCGCGAGTTCACAAGATGGGCCGTGAAGTAGACGATGACTGACGCAATCAGGCACGCAACTACCGGTGTTGCATCTTGCACCCAGAAGACCGGCACACCGAGGAGCAGATCACGAAACGTCCCGCCGCCAACACCGGTAACGATGCCAAGCCACATGAACCCGATAATGTCCATCTGTTTGCGTGATGCGACCAAGGCCCCCGTGATCGCGAAAACAGCCGCAGAAACGAAATCAAGGGCCGGAAGTAGCTTGGAGAGGGCAATTGGCAGGTGCTCCAAGGATCCCCAAACATTGGCGAGCAACCCCCAATCCGTCGCTGTTATCATTGTCCACTGATCCAGTCCCTAGGTTCCCGACGCCGAAGAAAGTTCTAGAAGGGCAGTTTGCCGCCACCAGCGATGGTTTCCACGATCGCTTGCCAGACAGCCTCAGACTTCCGCAGCAGGATGTTCGTTACACCATCCTGCCCCGCAATCGGCGTCCGGCAAGCCTTCTAGTTTCCCGCTCATCTTTGCCTTCCCGGCACATCGAGGACCAAGCCCATCAGAATGGGTTGTTTTCCGACTCGCCCTTGGTGGCAAAGAACTCCTTCGTCACTTTGAAGACAACAGGGCTGAGCAACAACAGCGCAATCAGGTTCGGGATTGCCATTAACGCATTCAGTGTATCGGCGAGCAACCAGACGAAGCCGAGCTTCAAGGTAGCACCGACAAATGCCGCAATCGACCAGACGATGCGAAATGGCATGATGATGACTGGACCGAAGAGGTACTCCAGGGAACGCTCGCAGTAGTAGCTCCAGCCAAGAACCGTCGTGAATGCAAAGATGCTGAGCGCAATCGCAACGAAATAGCCACCTACGCCCGGCAGCGCTCCTTCGAATGCAGCGGACGTTAACGCAGCACCCGTCTCACCGCTTGTCCAGGCGCCGCTTGCAATGATGGCAAGGCCGGTAATCGAGCACACGATGATGGTGTCGATAAACGTACCCAGCATCGCGACGAGACCTTGACTCACGGGTCCCTTGGTCTGTGCAGCAGCGTGTGCAATCGGCGCAGAACCAAGACCAGCTTCATTCGAGAAAATGCCGCGCGCGACGCCGAAGCGGATCGCCGCCCAAACCGCGGCTCCCGCGAAACCGCCCGTTGCCGCCACAGGTGTGAAAGCGTGGGTGAAGATTAGTCCGAAGGCATTCGGGATCTGGTCGGCGTTAAGGATCAACACGACCAATCCGGCAAGGACGTATGAAATTGCCATGAACGGAACCAGCTTCTCAGCAACTGAAGCGATACGCTCAATCCCGCCAAGGATAACAGCCGCCACTAGAACGGCGACGACCAGCCCAGTGATCCACTCAGGGATCGCAAAATTCGAGTTCATTGCTTGGGCAATCGAATTGGTTTGCACCATATTTCCGATGCCGAAGCCTGCGACGCCTGCAAAAAGAGCGAACGCTATGGCAAGCCAACTCCAGCCGGCGCCAAGACCGTTCTTGATATAATACATCGGCCCGCCGACGTGTTTGCCGCGCTCATCGACCTCGCGGTACTTCACTGCGCAAACGGCCTCAGCAAATTTAGTCGCCATGCCGACAAGCGCCGTCATCCACATCCAGAACAATGCGCCTGGCCCACCGAGGAATATAGCGGTCGCCACACCTGCGATGTTGCCGGTTCCGATTGTCGCCGATAGCGATGTCATCAACGCCGAAAATGGGCTGATCTCACCTTCGCCGCGGCCGCTGCGCCCTAACCAAAGCAGCTTGAACCCGAATGGGATCCGCAGCACTGACTTCAATTCCAACCCGATGGTTAGATAGATGCCGACGCCGAGGATCA
>JAJFHK010000274.1 GCA_021775655.1 Filomicrobium sp.
AGCCCCAGCTGCTTCTCGATCTCACGGTTTTTAACAACCCGCTCGGGTGCATAGTGACCAAGCCCAATAATTCCGACACCGTCCATCATCGCCCCCCAGATTGAGCAACTGCTGATGCCGCAGCAACAGCAGCGTAAACGGAATCGAGTTCATCAGATGTCACACAGTAGGGCGGCATTATGTAAATCGTATTTCCGAGCGGACGAAGCAGTATGCCTCTACTCAGGAATTGTTCCATCAATCGCGGCCCCACGTCCGCGAGATAACCTTCATCTTCAACCTTTAGTTCGAGCGCCGCGATTGTCCCGCACTGTCGCAGATTGGAAAACGCATTGTCGACTCCGATACGTGCAAGCCGCCGCTCATGCATCGAAGCAAGATTTTGTACCCGCTCAAGGACCGGTTCTTCCCGCCAGATCCCGACATTCGCCAAGCCCGCCGCACATGCAATAGGGTTCGCCGTATAGGACGATGAGTGGAAGAACGTCTTCGACCGGTCGGTCGAATAGTGAGCATCAAATATCGCTGACGTGCAAAGAGTTGCCGCAAGCGGCATGTGCCCGCCCGTCAGCCCCTTCGCGGTGCACATGATATCCGGTGCAATCCCAGCTTGCTCACAGGCGAAAAGCGTGCCCGTGCGCCCCCAACCCGTCATCACCTCATCAGCGATCAGCAAAACGTCGTGACGGTCGCAGATACGCCGCATCTCAGAAAGCGTTTCGGCTTTCCACGTCAGCATACCCCCAGCCCCAAGGATCAAAGGTTCGACGATCAGCGCTGCGACAGGCTCCGCTTTGCAGGCTGCTTCAAACGCATCAAGCGATTTCTGCTCCCCACCTGCACTGGGGAACGGCAAACGCGCCACATCGAACAACAACGGCTCGTAGGCCGCGTTGAATACGCCCCGCGCGCCTGCCGACATCGTCCCGATGGTATCGCCGTGGTAAGCGTGTTCGAGAGCAACGATACGATTTCTCGGCGCTTCGATATTTCGCCAGTAACCTAGCGCCATCTTCAATGCGACCTCGACGGCGGTCGAACCTGAATCCGAATAGAAAACGTGGGACAGCCCATCCGGCGCCATCTCTACCAACGCCTGCGCCAGTCTCTCAGCCGGTTCATGGGTGAAACCGGCGAAGATGACCTGATCAAGCCGTTCCGCCTGCTCGCGAACCGCCGCAACGATTTTGGGATGGCAATGCCCGTGCGTAACAACCCACCAGGACGAGATCGCATCGAGAATAAGATCCTCGTCCGGCGTACGCAGATACGCTCCAAATGCTCCCGCCACCTCGATTGGCTCAGGCGCAATAGCGTGCTGTGTAAACGGATGCCAGACCGGCGATTGCGAAGGCAAGGAGTTCATGCGAAGTCCTCCAGGGCGAAGTTGTCCGCAAATGCCACTGCAAGTCGCTCTGGTACCAATGGCGTCACGACAGGTAGTCGACCAAGCCTTCTCACATCACCCATTGTCTGGATTATTGCTTCGCTAGCCTCGTTCTCTTCGCCGACGAACGCAACACCTGCAACATCGATACCCCGGCTCCGCATTGCTTCAAGCGACAGAAGCGCATGGTTGATCGTTCCTAGCGAAGTCCGGGCCACAAGCACGACTCGGGCTTGCCACTTCGCGAGCACATCGATCTGCAGAACCGATCGCGTGAGCGGCACCATCAAACCACCTGCCAACTCAATCACCAGCGGAGCAGATATCGGCGGTAGCTGCAAACCGTCTATATCAATCTCGAACCCGTCGATCTCGGCTGCCCGATGCGGCGATGACGGAGTGTTTAAGCAATAGGCTTCACGATGAATCCGTTCCGGCAGCAAGCCTCCAAGGTCGGCAACTGTCTCGCTGTCTGTCGGCCCGTCTAGTCCAGCTTGTATCGGCTTCCAATAGCCGGCGTCGAGCGCTCCGGCGAGAGCGGCAGCAAACACAGTTTTACCGACGCCCGTATCCGTGCCGGCAATCACAATCGTCCGATCGGCCGGCATCACCGCACATGCTCCAATTCAAACGCGAGGGCATCGGCAAGTTCAAGAGCATCGTCTTCGCAAATGTTGAGCGTTAGCGACATACGCAAACGCGCCGTCCCCTCTGGAACCGTCGGAGGCCGTATCGCACGGATGTCGAATCCGCGAGACTGCAGGCGTTGTGCGATAGAAACAGCCTGCTCGTCTGACCCAACCACAACCGGCTGAATATGCGTGCCCGTAGCCTTAATTCCGCAGCGCTCTTTCAAATGCGCACCTGCACGCGACACAAGATGACGATGCCGCGCACGCCGGCCGCCACCTCCTTCTTCTCCCTCGTGAGCGCACAGTCTCAGCGCTGCCCGTACCGTCGCCGCCATCAGCGGCGAAGGCGCGGTTGAGTAAATGAAAGGTCGACATCGATTGATGAGAAATTCAATCAACACACGCGGCCCGCAGATCAACCCGCCCATCGCGCCCAAGGCCTTGCCGCAGGTATGAAGCGTCACCACATTTGGACGTCCTTCCAGGTGCGCGCCAAGCCCCCGGCCAACCGGGCCGAGCACGCCTGTTGAATGCGCTTCGTCGATCAACAGTATGCCATCGTTGCAATCGGCGATTGCCATCAATTCATCGAGCGGGGCGACATCGCCGTCCATACTGAACAGGCTCTCGACCGCCAGCCACGGGCGGCCGACTCCACCAGCCTGCCGCCATTTCTGTATTGCATCTGAAAATGCCTGCGCATCGTTGTGACGGGCAGACAAAACCTCCGCCCTGGTGAGCCGCATTCCATCGTGTGCGCTGGCATGCACAAGCGCATCATGCACAACAAGGTCGCCGCGTTGCGGCAACGTCGCCAAGAGTGCCGCGTTGGCCGAAAAACCGCTGGAAAAATAAAGCGCCGCCTCCGATCCAAAAAATCGAGCAGCCTCTTCCTCCAGCTTGGTGTGTTCAGGATCGTTGCCGCGCAGCAGCCGCGAACCACCCGAGCCGATGGCAACACCGCGTGTCAGAGCATCACCCACGGCCGCACGCAATTCATCCGACGCCGATAGCCCAAGGTAGTCGTTTGACGAAAAATCCTTGCCGCTTTGCCGAACAAGTGTCCGCAATCGGTTGCGACGCCCCAGCGCTTCTAGCGAGCGCTGATGCGCGGAATGGAATTCGCGTTTGTCGTCGCTTGCGCTCAATCCATATGTCCCGGAGAACCGCTCGTCTCGGCCTTGAGCCCCAATTTGGCGAAGAGTGCCTCATCCGCGTCTTCACCTGGATTATCCGCAGTTAATAACTGCTCGCCGCAAAAGATCGAATTGGCCCCTGCAAAGAAACATAACGCCTGCAATTCATCGCTCATCTCGCTACGCCCCGCCGACAAACGCACATAAGATTCCGGCATCATGATGCGAGCCAGTGCAATGGCGCGAACGAATGCGATTGCATCTACCTGGGCGGCGCCTTCAAGTGGCGTTCCTTCGATAGCCATCAGCATGTTGATCGGCACACTTTCGGGGTGCTCGGGAAGATTGGCCAGTGTCACCAACATATCGACCCGGTCGGTCGGCGTTTCACCGAGACCCAAAATTCCACCCGAACAAACTTTGATACCGGCTTCCCGTACCCGGCCCAAGGTCTCCAACCGGTCTGCAAAAGTGCGCGTTGTGATCACCTCGGGGTAGAACCGTTCCGAGGTGTCGACGTTGTGATTGTAATAGTCGAGGCCTGCCGCCTTGAGCTGCGACACATCATCGTCGCAGAGCATTCCAAGCGTCATGCAAGTTTCAAGGCCCATCGCCTTGACTTGCTGCACCATGGTAGAAACAGCCTTCATGTCGCGCTGCTTGGGTTCGCGCCAAGCCGCACCCATGCAATATCGAGTCGCACCGTTGACCTTCGCAGCACGCGCCCCTTCAAGGACTTCTTCAAGCGCCATCAGCTTTGAAGCTTTGAGCCCGGTGTCGTAGCGCGACGACTGGCTGCAATACGAACAATCTTCCGCACAGCCCCCCGTCTTGATCGACAAAAGCTGGCACTTCTGCACTATGTTGGGATCGAAATTCGCACGATGAACGGTCTGCGCCCGGAACAACAGCTCATTGAACGGCAGATCATAGATTACCTTGGCTTCGTCGAGCCTCCAGTCGTGCCGTAAGCCCATCGGTGACTGCCTGTGGGACCGGCTGTCACCCCCAGCTTCGCTCAAGGAATTGTCGAGCATAGTCGTCCTGATCTCCTGGCTTGCGGTAGCGCGTTAAAATCGTCTTGCGGCAGCGCGCTATTCTCGTTGCGTGAATCGCCACTTGGCGCGCATCAAACCCGCAGCGCAGAAACGCGCAACCGGGCATTCGTCGAACGCGCACACTACAACGCCCGGCGCCGCGGTCAACGCACGTCGTCCAATTGGGAAAAATAGTGCCCCTACACCCCAATTTTGCCGCCGCCCTTCTTAGTAATTGCCACAACCGACGGCCGTGGCGGCATATTAGGATCGAAATCCGGCCAACGCGTCGACGGCGCCTCAAAGGTCGAGACATTGTCGTCTGATTT
>JAJFHK010000275.1 GCA_021775655.1 Filomicrobium sp.
CCCATGCGGCGCATGAGGGCTGCTTCGACAAAGTCGTGGCTGCGAATATGGCCACCGAATGGGGCGCGGCCCTCAAGTTGCGGAAGCCCTGCGCTCTCCGCAAATGCAAGCGTTCGAATGATAGCGTTGTGACCCCAGTAATTGCCGGAGGCGCCCTGCCATGCGGCGAAACCTGCCGCGGAAGGCTCTCCGAACGTTACACTGGCATAAGACTGGAGCTGGCCGAATACGGTCTCGCTATCCCTCAAACGTGGAACTGTTTGAATGAGGCCGGCAGTGGGATTCAGATCCATGGTCGAAACGAGCGCGTCAAGTGTTTCGGCTGACATTCTACTGTCAGCATCGAAAACGACGAAGTACGGATAAGCGGCCCCGAAGTTGCTGACCCAGTCGGCTATGTTCCCAGCCTTCTTTTCGGTGTTGAGTTTACGATTTCGGTAAACGACTGAGAATTGGGGCCCAAGCACGCGAATTAGTCGCTTGAAGGTATGATGTTCTCGATTTCTCGCTTGATCGGATTGGCTGTCGCTTAAGATAAAGAAATGATAGCGCTGCGATTCGGCGCGGTTCCTTAACTGCTCGCTGAGCGTGAGTATCGTTTGGGCAATGTCTTCAGGATTTTCGTGATAGATCGGGAATAGCAGCGCCGTGGGACTATCTCCACGGCGCAGATCCAGACCGCGAATTCGGCTCGGAGCTGCAAGTTTGATCGTATCGTGCCCACGCCCGCGCAGAATTGCCATAGTCCCAAGAGTGGCGTTAGCCGCACCGAATGCCATCCAGATAAACGTAACTCCGGCGAGACCAAGAAACAGGTAATGGAGAATAGTGCCGCCATCCGCCAAGGACAACGCAGCGTAAAGTCCATCGAGAAATAGCCAAGTCGCCCCGAATGTCATCGCAGCGAAGAGAAGTCTGTTCAGCCAAGTGCTGAAGTCCTCGCTTTGCGAGACTTCCTTACGAACCATGCGCATTGGCACTGTTCCCAGTTCCTGAACCGGCATCGAAAGAATCGACGACGCAATGGGATGGGAGGAGATCCAGCGGGCTCCGGATATCGAACTCGAATGCATGATGGCTATTTGCCCCTCGTCCATCGGTACAGCCAGGTTTCGCCCGCGGGGCGATCGTCCTTGCTAAGTACCAAGCGGAGTTCGGTCGATTCGGTTCCCTCGGGCTGGAAAACAAAGCTGGCGCGCAGTCCGCCGGTTTCCGGATTGGCTTGAAGATTAACCTTGCCAATTTTGCCAGCTGACGCATGAACCTCACCTTGGGGCAGTCCATCACCTTCGGCAAAAGGAGTATCCGCCTCGTAGTCTATGACGAAGCGCAGTGCGTTCTTTTTGTCAGAGTGAGCGGAACCAAGACGAGTCTCAGACACATAAAACCCGGCTTTTTCGCGCTCCGGGATGTCAGCTCGCCAACGCAGAGTGTATGCGATTTTGGTGGGACTTCCAGGTTCGATGGGCGACTTAGGTCGCCAGAACGCGACGATGTTGTCATGCCATTCCTTGTCGGCAGGAATTTCGATGAGAACGATTTCGCCGGCCTCGAACAATTTGCCTTTCGGTTCAATCCAAACGCTGGGTCGTCGTTCATACCGGGCTTCGAGATCCTGATAGCTTTCGAAGTTGCGTTGGCGTTGAATGAGGCCGAAACCCTTTGGCGCATGACCTTGAAAAGAGCTCACCTGAAGAGATTTGGGATTGCTCAAAGGACGCCACACGCGTTCGCCATTTTTGTTCACGATTGCCAGCCCCTGAGAATCATGAACCCGCGGCCTGAAATCGATGATCCTTCCCGGCGTCAGTGGGCTCAGAATGTTCATACTCGTTAGCGGTGCCAAGCCAATGTTCTCAAGCAGTTTTCGCGGATAGAGGATGGCCTCTACGTTGACAACGGTCTCCTCTCCTACGGTTACGGAAAAACGGTAAGCGCCCGCTACCGAAGGACTGTCGAGAAGAGCATGAACTATGATCGGCGCTTTCGAACTTGTCGGTTTTTCGACCCAGAACTTTCTGAACTCGGGGAATTCCTCGCCTTCCGGGCTTGCGGTAGCAATCGCCAGTCCGCGTGCCGAAAGTCCATATGTCTGGCCCTTCGCAAGAGCTCGAAAATAACTGGCTCCTTGGAAGACGATAATCTCGTCGGATTTTCCCCGTGAATTGAGCGGACCGTTGATACGAAATCCCGAAATGGGTACCGGCTTGGAATCGCCGCCGTCGTCGCTCTGCAACGTTGTCTTCTTATCTAGCCTGGGGAAATCCACGGTTGTGAACTGTAGAGGATGGCGCCCGGTGCCATCGAACTCGGTAACATCGATACCGCGCTTGAAGAGCCAGCCTATGGGCAAGGCATGAAGTTCAAAGCCATGAGATTCATTTTTCCAGCGCGCACGCTCGCGGTCGAACGTAACCTTGCGATAGTCGTCGTAGGTGAGATTGCTGTCTTTATCGTCATCGGGCGGCGGCTGATACTCACTCGATGCAAGCTGGCGCGCGAGTCCGGTGACGAATTTCGCGATATCTGGGGAGGCGACATCTCCTCCAGCCTCTGCCAAATGTCCGAGGTCAGCGACCTGCTCTTGCGCTTCACTTGATTGGTGAAGCCAAAGGCTCGTCGCGACGACTAGAATGACGCAAGCCGCCGAGAGGCGTCCAATAGCGCTCGCGGCGCTCGAAACTTGATAGTTAATTCTTTGCATTGGCTCGGACCCAGTGGCTCCTGTGAACCGCTGTTAAACGCGGTGCAAACCACAAAGTTCCGCTGCGGTGCACAATACACTGCATAAATGGGGGCCGATTCTCACTCGCACACCGACCATTAGAGCGGGCTGCGAGTGAAATGGATGTAAGCCTATTTGATAGAGGCTAGCGAGTGCTGGAGCGATTGCGCCAGGACGAAACCCAGGCATTCGTACGATGTGTCGTTTTGGTGGAACCGATCAGGTGCGAGCAGCGAGTTAATGTCGAATTGAGCCGACTGGACGAGATGAGACATCAACTGGTAGCGGCGGAAGACCGGTATGCCGTGGTCGTCGCCGATGCGATGGAGCAGGCGCAGGTAGCTATGATATCCGACGACTTTGCTCGATCCGGGATAGAACTGCTGGTCAATTAGAACGACATCGATACCGGCAGCGCGGAACCGATTGATGCCCTGCTCGACGTTTCTGCGAAATTCGTCCGGATCGATCTGACGGATCGCATCGTTGACACCGGTCTGCCACAAAACAAGGTGCGGCTTCTC
>JAJFHK010000276.1 GCA_021775655.1 Filomicrobium sp.
GAGCACCTTACCGATTTGCGTATGACCGCCCTGAACCGAGATACCTGTCATCAGGCGTTGCAGGGCCATGGGCTCGGAGACCCACTTAGAGGCGCGGCATTCGTTGAAACCGCGAAAATAAATGAGCTGGACGTCGAGACCGCCGACGTCACGAACAGCTGTGAACATTTCCGATTGCAGACTTAGGGCCATATCCCAGGTGGGCTGACGGCTCATTGTTGCGTCCATTGCGAAAATCAGACGGCCGGCCCCGGAAGCGGTGCGTGGACCAAGCGATTTCACTTTGTCGAGGAAGTCTGCGACTTCGTCGCCGCTGGAGCGTTGGACTGCCGGTGGTGCATCGCTCCGATTTGCCGGGGATTGGTATCCCTGAGCGTCTTCACGCAAACTATCCGGTTTCGGCGGGTCGGCCACCTCGCGCCCTGGCGGATCTGTTTTCTTGGCGGACATCGCTTCTCCTGACCTCATGCCATCATGTTCAGGAGATGGCGACGGCTGCAAGTCCTCGCAACGGTTACTTCGCTGTGCGCTAGGCCGGACTGGTTTAAGGCCAACTAGTCCGATTCAGGAGGTAAAGGTTCTTCAACAGCGGCGCGCAACAGCTCCAAGTTGCCTCCGGTCGCAGTGATGTCAGTGGTGCGTACACGTTCTGTTGCAAATCGGGTGAGGTAATTCGGGCCACCGGCTTTTGGTCCGGTACCCGACAACCCCTCGCCACCGAACGGCTGCACGCCAACCATGGCGCCAACCTGGTTACGATTGACGTAGAGATTTCCAACACGGGCATTCTTGGCGACGAAGTCGGCGACACCAAGGATGCGGCTGTGAAGACCGAGGGTCAGCCCATAGCCTTTATCGTTGATCGCCTTGACAACGCGGTCAAGGTGGCCGGGCGCGTAGCGGATGACGTGCAGTATGGGCCCGAACATCTCGCGCTTGAGAACATCGAGCGACTCGATCTCATAGGCTGCCGGCGTCACATATGAGCCATTGCGGGATGCTTCAGGAAGCGGGCAATCGACGATCTCGCGGCAGGTACGGTTCATTGTGAGCTTATGGGCATCGAGTTGGTCTTGAGAGACTTCGTCGATGACCGGACCGATGTCCGTTGCAAAATCCATCGGATCGCCGATTTCGAGCGCGGTGACGGCGCCTGCCAACATGGAAATCGTCGGCGCGGCGATGTCGTCCTGAAGGAATAGAACTCGGGTCGCCGAACAGCGTTGACCGGCACTGTCATATGCCGAGCGAACAACGTCGCGGATCACCTGTTCAGGCAGCGATGTCGAGTCGGCGATCATGGCGTTGAGGCCGGCGGTCTCCGCTATGAACGGAACGATCGGGCCGCGGCGTTCTGCAAGCGTTCGCTGGATCGCCCAAGCCGTTTCGGTCGAGCCGGTGAAGACAACTCCAACAATGCGAAGATCGCGAACAATTGCTTCACCAACCGTGCCGTCGCCTGGGAGGAGTTGCAGCACCGCATGGGGGAGCCCGGCTTCGATAAACAGCTCAGCAGCAGCGAAAGCCGTCAACGGCGTTTGCTCAGCGGGCTTGATGACTACGGGGTTTCCGGCAGCTAGCGCAGCGGCGGCTTGGCCGGTCAAAATCGCAATGGGGAAATTCCAGGGGCAGATCGAAACGAACACGCCGCGGCCACGCAGCATCAGCGTGTTGGTTTCTCCGGTTGGACTCTTCAGATTGACTGGTTCGGAGAATAACCGGCGCGCTTCGCTGGCGTAGTAGCGCAAGAAGTCTACCGCCTCGCGGATTTCGTCGTGCGCAGCTCGCAGCGTCTTGCCGCTCTCGCGGATAACGAGCGCCATCAGGCGCGCCCGGTCGCGCTCGAATAAATCAGCTGTGCGTTCAAGGAGCGCGGCGCGCTTGTCAGGCGGTGTTGTTTCCCAGTCATGGGCATAGGCGAAGGCAGCAGCTAGTGCGTCGTTGATGTCGTCGCTGGAGCTCTGGGTCACTTTGCCTAGCCGCTGACGACGATCATGGGGCAAGAACTGGAATTCGCCGCCATTGGCTCCGATGCGGGCTTCTCCCGCGACGATCGGGCCAGCTGCCAAAGGTTCGGCGAGGGCTTCGTCCATTGCCGCGAAAAGTCCATTCCTGACCTCTGGCTCGGACAATGCAAGCCCAGCACTGCCACGTCGCTTAGGTAGGAAGATTTCGCGCGGTCGCGGAATTGTAAGGGCGTTGATACCCGTCGCGCGCTCTTGTTCGACCGCTAGTATTGGATCACGGACGAGTTCGGAAACCGGGCCGTCGTCATGAGCAAGGCGGTTGACGAACGAAGTATTCGCACCGTTTTCCAACAAGCGGCGTACGAGATACGGCAGTAAATCTTCGTGCCCACCGACTGGGGCATAGACCCGGCACGGGATGCCAAGCTTATCGGGGCCAACTACGGCATCATAGAGCGCTTCACCCATTCCATGTAGGCGCTGAAACTCATAGGGGTGGTTTCCGGTTGCCACATAGGCGGCTGCAAGCGTGTGGGCGTTGTGAGTAGCAAAACTTGGGAAGAATGCCTTGCGGTCGGACTGCAGCAAGCGAACGCAGGCGAGGTAGGACACATCGGTGTGCAGCTTGCGCGTAAATACGGGGTAGTTCTCCAGCCCAAGTTCCTGCGCCGACTTGATTTCGTTATCCCAGTAGGCACCTTTGACGAGCCGCACGGGTATGCGCTTACCCCGTCGCTCTGCAAGTTGCCGCAACCAACGAAGCATCGGAATGGCGCGCTTTGAATAGGCCTGCACTGCAATTCCAAGACCGTGCCAATTGTTCAGTGCCGGGTTCATGTAGGCGTGCGCAAACACGGCCGCAAGCAGGTCCATTCGGTCCTGCTCCTCAGCGTCGAGTGTGACCGGGATGCCTTGCGCGCAGGCGGCACGTAGAAGCTTCGTCAGAGTTGGCATCAATTCGCTGGCGAGGCGGAATTCCTTACCCGGCTCAAAGCGAGGGTGCAAAGCCGACAATTTGATCGACAGTCCCGGACGGCGCATCAAAGCGTCGGGATGCTTGGTCATCAGCGGACCAGCCGAACGCGCGATCGCCATCAGCGCATCCATGTAGCGGGTGGCGTAGCGATCGGCATCGGCGTGTGTCCGGGCCGATTCACCGAGCATGTCATAGGAGAACAGATAACCGCGCTGTTCGTAGTCTTCAGCGCGCGTTAGCGCGTCCTGGATGGTGCGGCCGAATACGAACTGATCGCCAAGCAGACGGACTGCCTGCTTCATAGCTTGGCGGATAACCGGTTCGCCGGAGCGAACGACGAGCCGCTTCAATGCATCGATTGCGCCGATTTTTCCTGGTTCGTTCAACTTAACGATGTGGCCGGTGAGGAGGAGACCCCAAGTGGATGCATTGACGAACAGACTGTCGGAGTGGCCAAGATGCTCGTTCCATGCGCCCTGACTGATCCGCTCGGCAATAAGCTGGTCGGCAGTCTCCGAATCTGGAATACGAAGCAGCGATTCGGCTAGGCACAAGAGGATCACGCCCTCTTCGCTGGAAAGGTCGTATTCGCGCATGAATGCGTCGACGCCGGCGTATTCGTGTCGGCTGGACCGAGCGGCATGAATAAGCTGGCGCGCGATTTCACCGGTTCGGCGTCGTTCGGCTTCTGTGTAGACGGCGCGCTCAGTCAGACCGGCGACAAGACGGCCTTCGTCGATGAGGTGATAATCGGCGAATTCATCGCGCGGCGGCCCCGCGTCGAGGCCGCGTACGAAGGGTTCAAAATCATTAATATCGGTGTCGTCAACGGCAGCCATGTCGTCCCTTTGGCAAATCTCATCTATTCAGACGACTCAAAGACATGCTCCTGAATATCATATTAGGTGGGATCCAAAGCATGGCGAGTCGTCAATGAAGGAGAATTTGACGTGGTCGAAACGCCGAAACGCTCAGATGGCAAATCAGCTGCTCGAAAAAAGGCGGCAGCATCGCGTGCGAAAAACGCGACCACGAATACCGCCAAAACGGTAAAGTCAACGGCCAAGAAGGCGAGTAAGGCAAAACCGGCAACTCGGTCCGCCGCGAAGAAGCCCGCAAAACCGGCTGTATCGAAGGGTCGCGTCACGAAAATCGAGATCGCGCGAACGGGAGAAGAACTGCGTAAAATTACAGCAGTGTGGCGCGGCAAAGACGAGAAGATTGCGCTTGTTCCGACGATGGGTGCGCTGCATGACGGCCACATTGCCCTTGTGGAAAAAGCCAGATCCATCGCAACGCGGGCTGTTGTTTCAATATTCGTCAACCCAACGCAATTTGCTCCGAATGAAGATCTCGAACGCTATCCGCGCGATGAAAAAGCTGATTTGCGGCAGCTTGGCGCGCTTGGCGTCGGCCTCGTCTGGGCGCCGAGTGTCGAGGAAATGTACCCAGGTGGCTTTTCGACAGGCGTGAAACCGGGGAAGGCGGCAGAGGGTCTGGAAACGGACTTCAGGCCGCACTTTTTCGGTGGCGTGGCAACGGTCGTTGCGAAGCTTTTCAACCAGGTCCGGCCGGACTTCGCGGTGTTTGGCGAAAAGGACTACCAACAGCTGATCGTTGTTACGCAGCTCGCCCGGGATCTCGATATGGACCTTGAAGTGGTGCCAGTTCCGACGGTGCGTGAAAAGGACGGTTTGGCGCTGTCCTCGCGCAATGCCTACCTGAGCGAAGGCGAGCGAGCGATAGCTCCGAACCTCAATCTCGTTTTGAGCGAGGTCGCGCACGCAGCAGCCGGAGGAGCCAGCGTCGCCCATCTGAAGGCTGCCGCCCAAATGCGGTTATTAACGCTTGGGTTTACGAAAGTGGACTATATCGACGTGCGTGACGCGGAAACGCTTGCGCCATATGATGCAGACACTGGCCGGCCAGGACGTGTGCTCGGCGCGGCTTGGCTTGGACGTACCCGGCTCATCGATAACGTCGCAGTGGCACTGCAGCATTGAACCGGTCAGGCGGCATCACGCCAGACAATGATAAGTTGGAAAGCGCAGCCACCGTGTCTATCAAGTCCTTGCCAAGGATGGCTACGCCGTGGCACGCAGGCTTTTGAAAACACGAACAATAGATTCGCATTGACCCTAAGCCGGGTGTCCCGCGTCGGCTTGAAGCCAGCTGCGACAAAGAACTGAAGCGGGATGTAAGCGAATGGCAAAACCGCAACGAAGCGATCTCTTCGCAACCCCAGATAAGAAATTGGCAACAAAAACACCTTCACGAACCCGTAAGCCGGTCGGGGCGGAAGACGCCTATACCGCCGCCGACATCGAAGTGCTGGAGGGGCTTGAACCTGTCCGGCGTCGTCCCGGTATGTATATTGGCGGCACCGACGAGAAGGCGCTGCATCACTTGTTCGCCGAAGTCATCGATAACTCGATGGATGAAGCGGTTGCTGGTCACGCAAGTTGGATCGAAGTGCACCTCGATACCGATGGCTACCTGACAATTGCTGACAACGGCCGCGGCATACCGGTCGAACCGCATCCGAAATTCAAGTCAAAGTCCGCGCTCGAAGTCATCATG
>JAJFHK010000277.1 GCA_021775655.1 Filomicrobium sp.
GTTGGTCGGGATGTAGGCCGACACGTCGTTCGCCTGGGTCTCAATGACTGGGAGAGCGGTGAGAGAACCGGCTCCGTGGTCTTCATTGAGCTTGGCTGCGCGTTCCAAAAGGCGCGAGTGGAGGTAGAAAACGTCGCCGGGGTACGCTTCGCGCCCCGGTGGACGGCGCAGCAGCAGCGACATCTGGCGGTAGGCAACAGCCTGTTTGGAAAGGTCGTCGTAGGCGATCACAGCGTGCATGCCATTATCGCGGAAGTACTCACCCATGGTGCAGCCGGTGAACGGTGCGAGGTATTGCATCGGAGCCGGGTCGGAAGCCGTTGCGGCAACGATGATTGAGTACTGCAGCGCACCGCGCTCTTCGAGCACCTTGACGAATTGTGCAACCGTCGAGCGTTTCTGGCCTACAGCAACGTAAACGCAGTAGAGCTTCTGAGATTCGTCGTCGCTCTCATTTAGCGGCGCCTGGTTTAGAAAGGTGTCAAGAATGATCGCGGTCTTGCCGGTCTGACGGTCGCCGATGATCAACTCGCGTTGGCCGCGGCCAACGGGGATTAGCGAGTCGACGGCTTTGAGGCCGGTTGCCATCGGCTCGTGCACCGACTTACGCGGCAGGATGCCCGGGGCTTTAACATCGACCCGCTTGTGCTCTGTCGCCTGGATCGGGCCCTTGCCGTCGATCGGGTTACCAAGACCGTCGACCACGCGGCCGAGAAGGCCCTTGCCGACTGGGACCTCCACGATGGCCTCGGTGCGCTTGACCGTCTGGCCTTCCATGATGTTGCGGTCATCACCGAAAATCACGACGCCGACGTTATCGGCTTCCAGGTTGAGGGCCATGCCCTTTGTGCCATCCTGGAATTCGACCATTTCGCCGGCCTGAACACGGTCGAGGCCGTAGACGCGGGCAATACCGTCGCCGACGGAGAGTACCTGTCCTATTTCAGAAACCTCGGCCTCTTTGCCGAAGTTCTGAATCTGCTCCTTCAAGATCGAGGAGATCTCTGCGGCGCGAATTTCCATCGCGTGACCTCTTATGATTTTAGCGTTTCTGTTCGTAGCGTTCGTGTGCTTCACCGCCGAAGCGATGTAATTTCAAGTCTTGTGTCGTCCGGCCCAGTGCATCGCGCTGAATTTTGCGGGCACCGGGAAATCTCGTTAACTGACCCGCCGAAGAGCCATCAGCCTGAAAGTCGAATTTCTCAGGCCGCTCCCTTAAGCCCCATGCGGATCGCGGTCAGTTTGGTGCGCAACGAAGAATCGACCATCCGGCTTCCAACCTTGACGATCAGTCCGCCGAGGATCGAGGGATCAACGCGGGCGTCGAGCATCACGGTTTTGCCGACGGAAGCTGTCAGGCTATCTTTCAGTTGGGTAGCTTGCTCATCGCTAAGAGGCTGGGCTGTCGTCACCTCGGCACTGACTTCACCGCGCGACTTTGCAGCCAAGCTCTTGAAGGCAGGGATCATTTGAGGAAGCGCGAACAGCCGGCGGTTGTGGGCAATCACGCGGAGGAAATTCGAGGTCAACTCGCTGAAACCCGCTTTGTCGCTCAAAGTCTTAAGGGCGCGGTCCTGATCCTCAGCGGTAAATACCGGGCTCGCCACCAGCCTTCTCAGGTCTGCGCTCTCATCGTAGAGGGCCTGGAATGCGGAGAGATCCTTCTCCACTTCCGCGGCATTTCCCTGGCTGTTAGCCAATTCGAACAGGGCTCCGGCATAGCGGCCGGGCATGCTCGACAGATTGAGATCGTCTGTTGCCACGTCGATCGCTCTTGTTAAGCGTGTCGGGAAACGTGCCGAAGCGGCTGCGGAAAGAATTTCGCAGCCAACGGGCCGGCACGGAAGATGTTGTGATTTTGGTCAGCGGCGGCGCTCGCGTGCCGCGCTTTCCCATGTCACGGAGGGGGTCTATCATGCGCCGTGCGAAGCATCAACGGGCCGTAAGTTGCACGGATGACGCAAGTTGCAAATCTGATGGTCACAAAGTCTACAAAAGTCTTTGTGTTGCTGTTACACAGGATAGCGATGCATCATTCTCCATCAACGGCCTCCGCAGCGCCGACGATCTTCGTTGCAACCGTGGAACCGGCTTCCAATGTCCCGTGCACGGGGCATTTGCCGGCAATCTCGATGAGCTTGTCGCGCAATTCCGGAGTGATTTCACCTTCCACAGAAATGACGCGCTCGAACCTGTCGATACGGCCCTCGCGACCTTCCGCCGCGGATTCGCAGTCCTCGCAGTGGGCCGTGTCGACCTTGCCGTGATGCACTTCAACGGAAATGCGGCCGAGGTTCAGTTTTTTATGGTCGGCATACATGCGCAGCGTCATTGACGTGCACGCCCCAAGAGCGACACTCAGGTAGTCGTAAGGTCCAGGCCCGGAATCGAGGCCTCCGACCGACTTCGGCTCATCGGCAATCAGGTGGTGCGGGCCAGAGCGGACCGCATTCTGGAACTTCCCAATCCCTGTTTCGGCAACGAGGACGCCTTCAATAGCGCCGCTGGCCGGCTGTTCTTGCGGCGGGAGGAAGCGGGCGGCCCAAGCGGAAATAACGCGAGCGGCGTAGGTTGCATCTTTGGTACGTGTCAGAAGGTGATCGGCATCATCGAGTGAAACGAAACTTTTTGGATGCTTGGCGGCGGTAAAAATCGCGTTGGCGTTGTCGATGCCGACGGTTTCGTCGGTCGGCGCGTGGAGGACGAGCAGGGCCTTTTTCATTGCACCGATCCGAGTTGCCAGATTGTGGCCCTCGGCGTCCTCGATGAACTGCCGCTTGATCGTGAAGGGCCGGCCTCCGAGCGTGACGCTGGCTTCGCCCTGGTTGCGCACTTCATCCAGTGATGTGCCAAACTGATGGAGAACGTGGCCGACGTCGGCGGGTGCGCCGATGGTGGCCACCGCTTTCACCTCCGCGATGTCTCCGGCGGCAGCCAGCACGGCGGCGCCGCCCAGCGAATGACCGATGAGAATGGCGGGCGCTGCAAGATTGGCGCGCATGTAGTCGGCTGCGGCGATGAGATCAGCGACGTTGGAAGAAAAATTGGTGTTGGCGAATTCGCCTTCGGAGTGGCCGAGGCCTGTGAAATCGAATCTGAGGACGCCGATATCTCCCTCGGCGAGGCCTTGGGCAATACGACGGGCGGCGGCAAGGTCCTTCGAACACGTGAAGCAATGGGCGAACAGCGCATAGGCG